>JAQWBY010000052.1 GCA_028706165.1 Lentisphaeria bacterium
TGTTTGGCGGTGAAGATGGTGGATTCCCCGGGGGCGAGGGACGCTTTGTCGCTGCGGAGGGTCAGTTTTGGCCATTGTGGGGGGAAGAAGAAAGTCGCCTGCAGGTCCTGCATGGTTTCGGTGCCGGTGTTGGTGACCGTGAAGGACCACTGTTGCGGCGCGGGCTGGGTCAAGGCTGCGCTGAGGAAGGGGAATTTGGCGGAGCGGCCGTCGTCGTTGACGGCGTCGTAGAGATCGGGCAGGCCGACGCTGGCGGCGTGGGGCAGCTCAATGAGGTCGTCGTGGAGCACAGCCTGCTCGACGGCACTGGGCTTGGCACCGGTGACTTCCAGCCATAGTGGGACATTGGCGCCGAGTTCTTCCGGGCGGAAGCGGGTGACGGTGAAGACTGCGCGATTGCCATCGACGCGTTTGCTGATGCGGGCGTTGAGGGCTTCGTAGCGGTAGGCACCGTAGTCGTTGTGGTTGGCGTACCACCAGTCGGGCTTGTGGGCGTTGTCGCGGTAGAGGGTTTCGAGGTCTTTGATGCCCTGCGCGGTATGCCAGGAGTGAATGCCGACGGCGACCGACGGGTGCGCCGATATCGCGTCGCGGTTCTGGAGAACCTTCGCGAAGGACTTGTTGAAGTTGTCGAAGTTGATGTCGCGGTCGCCGGGTCGCAGCGGGAAGGACTCGGCCAGGGCCTTTTGCGGGTAGTCGAGGTTGCGGCCGAAGTTGGGGTAGTAGACTTCCGGGGTGCCGATGACGCCAACGGCCTGGAGGACGCGACCAATGTCGTGCTGGGTGTAGCGTTCTGGGGAGGTATAGTTGCAGAAGGGCAGGGCCTGGGTGACGACCGAGGCATTGATGCGGCTCTCCAGAACAATGCGGTTGTGCATGAATTCGTAGAATTGGCGATTGGGGCTGAGGGTGCTCAGATTGGGGTGGCCGACGGTGTGGAGGCCGATGGCCGAGCCGGCCGCGAGGATGTCCTGCGCGAGCTTCACGTGGTCGTCATTGGCGGCATTGTAGAAGAAGGTGCCTTTGATGCCGTGCCGGGCCTGGACGGCGTTGGTACGGGCGTGGCCGGCGGTCGAGTCGTCCCAGCGCGCGGAGAAATGCAGGGTGTAGCGGCGCGGCAGCGGCCGGGGCTGCAGCTGCGCTGCGGTCGCGGCGGCAGCGTCGGGAAAGGTGACCACGACCTGCTGCGCGTACTCGCGGAAGTCCAGGGGGTTGGCAAACACGGCGCTGGCGCTTAATAGGGCGCTGAGCAGAAAGGGGCGGCAATGAGATGACGACGACATGATGGACTCCTTGGTAGGTTGGTGTCTTCGCAGACGCATCGGACAAATAGAGGATGGTGAATGTGGCGCCCTCCGGGCGCATTCCTATGTTGTTGTCTTACCCCGGGTTGCGGCGCCCTCCGGGCGCCTCATCCGGGGTTATGCATGGTGCGGCCCTCCGGGCCGAATTGGGGCTGGGGAATCGGACGGATCGGGCAGATCGGTCTGATCTTCTTTCTTGTTGTCGCGGACGGATCGGACGGATCGGACGGATCGGACGGATCCGGCTGATTGATCGGTCTGATCGGTCTGATCGAAAGCAGAATTCTTATTCGCAGACGATTTCGTAGATCATTTGGGCTCCATCGGGGCTTTTCACGGCCAGTGGCATAGTGAGGCCGTCTGGGGAGTTGGTGAGTGTTACTTCGGCGAGGCGTTTGCCGCCGAGGTCGAGACGGTAGGCGCGAGCCTTGGCGGGATTATTGAGTTTGATGGTCAGGTTGGCGCGGCCATTGCGGACGAGGTGCGGGGTGCGGCCCCATTTGAGGACGGTCTGGCGGGCGCGTTCATTGAAGACCATGTCGGTGTTCTGCAGGTCGGTGAGGTGGGTGACCAGCAGGCGTTTGCTGCTGTTGATGGGATCGTTGGTCAAGCTGGACACCCACACCGTGGCGTCGGTATCCTGGATGTCGATGACGGCCGCGTCGGTGACGATGCGCTGGCCGGCCGGGGCGAAACCGCCGGCGGTGCGGGGGGTGTTGAGGACCATCATGTCCTTGGTGGCATCGACGACGAACTGGTTGTTGGTGGACTGGAAGGTCTTGGTGGCGACGTCGGTGATATTGTCCTTGGGCAGCCAGCCTTTCTCTTTGAACAGCGCGTTGAGTTTTTCGCCGGCATCGGCGGCGTATGGGTCATCGCTGATATGATTGGCAGCGCGTGGGGAGCTTTCTGAGAAGCCGAAGCTGACATCGGCGGGTACGGGCTGGTTTTTGCCGCCGAGGTGAGTGCCGACTTTGGCGATGATGTTGTAGCCGCTCCACGGTGGCACTAGCTGGCCGGTGTACGCGTTGTCTTCGTAGATGTGGTTGCGGTCCATGCTGAGGGCGACGGTGCGCGACGCCTCGCTCATGTCGCCACGCAGGAAGAGACAGATGATGGCGCGTTCGGCGGCGAGATTGAGCGGGTCGGCGACGACGTCGAAGTAGCCAGAGTGGCGGTTTGGTTCGAACATAGTCGGGCCGTGGCTATAGGCGAAGCGCCAGAGGCCGGCCCAGTTCTGCAAGGACGCCAGGCAGCCCGTGAGGATGCCGCCGACGCCGCGGTAGCGGCCGGGCCCGGAGTAGTTCCATTCCGTGATGGTCATGGGCTTGTCCAGCAGGCGAGCGAAGGATGAGCTGGAGCCGCCAAGGCGACCTTCGACGATGACGCTGGTGTTCGGACAGGTGGATGGCAGACGCCAGGGCGTGACCAGGAAGCGCGGGTGGTCGATGTAGAAATGGTCGTCGACGTAGTCGAAGTTGGTGCGGGCGCGCTCCGACCAGGCGTTTTTGCCGGAGTGATTCATGTCGGTGAAGAGCGCCTTGGAACCGAGTTCATCACGGAGGAAGCTGGTCATGCGGGTGTACATGCGCTCATAAAGTTCGTAGATGAATTGATTGTAGACGACCTTGAGTTTGCCTTTGGCGCTCTGTGGCAGGGTGGTCATGGGCTCGGGCACGTCCATGTCGAGCGCGGCTTTGCGGTCAGCGGCGTTGGGGTATTTGCGGAAGAGCCATGTATTCCAGGCGTCGAGGTATTGCTGGACCAGCCGGTCCTGGAAAGCGCCGCTGAGGCTGCCGTCGATATTGCCTTCGTTGACCATGGCGAGCAGGGGCATGGCCGGGTCGTCGATATAACGCAGGCCGGTATGGGGATTGACGTGGCCGAGGAAGTTGCGTGCGAAGGTCTTCCAGCTGGCGAAGGCATTTTCGTTGACGGCGAGGAGGCGTTTGAACTCGTTCATTTCGATAAGGCCCTCTTCGCCGGGGTAGATTTCGGCGGCACGGACATTGCGGGAGACATAGACATCGGTGGTGGCGTAGATGCCGCGTTTTTTGAGTGCGGCGAAGAGATAGTCGAAGGCGGCGAGGCGTTTCTGGTCCAGTATGGTGGAGTCTTTGGGATCGCCTTTGCCGAGGAGGGGATTTTCGTGATGGTGGTAGCGGACGGTGTTGAAGCCGATGCGGGCCAGGCGGTCGGCAACGATGTCGCATTGTTCCGGCGTGAGAATGTGGGCCATCATGCAGAAATTAACGCCGTAGAAGCGCTGGGGCACGCCGGGGCGGTCGGCGAATTCGAAGTTCTGGCCGACGGCTTTGAGCCAGCCGTGTTTGCCGGCGGGGGCGTCGAGATTGACGACGCTGGTGAAATCCAGTGCGGAGTCTTTTTCGATGTCGAGGATAGTCTTGAGTTCGATCCAGTCGTCGTTGGCGACCATGGTGACGGGGTAGTCACGATCAATGGTGAATGGCTCCGGGAAGGTGACTTTGACATTGAGGGTGTAATTCTGGCCGCTTTTCCAGTCGTAGGTGCTTTCGCCGGAGATCTGTCCTTCGGCTGGATTGACGGCGCAGCGCACTTCGAGGTGGTTGTGGTTCCAGCGGCGGTTGTCCTGGAGGAGGATGGTGCGTTGCGGGGCGAGGCTGACCTTGATTGGGCCGAGTGTCGAGTCGATGACCACATCGTCGGCGAGGGCGCGGGCGATGTGCACGGATTCGGCGAAGGTCGCGGGAATGACGCCCTGCAGAGTGCCGAGCTGGTATGGCCTGCCGGCGACAAAGGGCATGTTGATATTAAACGAGCTGAGGAGGGCGTTGGCTTGCATGTCCTGGCGGGGCGTGAAGACGTAGTGCAGTTCCAGACTGCGTTCATCGGGCTGTGAGTAGCTTATGGCCAGGTCGATGTACGGTTCGCCTTTAGCGCCGGAGAAGGCCTTGATGGTTTTTGCAGTCAGGTCGGGGTTGGAGTCGAAGTTGGTGGTAAAACGTCGGTTGGCCCAACTGGGCGTAAAATAACTGGCGGCGATGGTGCCGACGTCCTGGCCGTTGGCCTGTACCAGGCAGTTGCCGCTGGGGTCGATAAGGACCGTCCATTCCGCGCAGGCGGCCATGGCGATACAGCAGAGAAAGGCGATGAGATGTTTCATGTTGTTCCTCGGGGGTAATGTGGCGGTGGATATGTGGATATGAACGAAAGAACCTCGAAAAAAGGACAAGCACGCTAGAAAAAAGAAACGCAAGGGTGGCCGTGCTTATTTGGCCTGGCGGGGATTGTAGCTGCGGCGGCGCAGTCCCATGGAGCTCTTTGGGGTATATACTATTGGCTAGTGAGTTGCCGGGAGCGCGCCGTACGGCGCCACGATGCCTGGCGGTCGGTTTCAGGAGTGGGTAATGGAATGCGGGAGCAAATGCCATGCACACGATGCGAATGACGTTGGTGTTTCTAGCAGCCGTGGGATGCGTTGCCTTGCGGTCGCCTGCGGATGAGGCCCCCGTCGCTGCCACCGCCGACAGTCTGCGGCCGCCGGCGGGGTTGGATACGACGTATACGCGGGTGCAAAGCGGCGTGGTGCCGGAGCTGGCCTACGTCGGCACGATCATTCCCAAGAACGTCCACGAGATGTCCACGAGTCGCTGGTCGTTGGGTTGCGAATGCCTCGACCGGCGGCTGGCGGATTGGGATGGGTACCGCGAGTATTTGCCGTGGTTGGGCATCAAGCGTATTCGCTTGCAGGGCGGGTGGTTTCGCTGTGAACGCGAGGAGGGCGTGTACGACTTCAGTTGGCTCGACCACATTGTGGATGACGCACAGGCCATGGGCCTGGAGGTGTGCATGGAGACATCGTACCTCAATCCGATTTATGGCCGGCCGGCCGGTACGGGACCGGGCGGGTCCTTGCCCAAGAGCGACGCCATGCTCGCTGGCTGGAAACGCTGGGTGGACGCCATGGCGCGGCATTACAGCGCGAAAGGCGTCCGCGAATGGATGATGTTCAACGAGCCCAATCTGCGCAGCGGCGGCAATTCTTGGGATGAGATTGTGGAGAACAACATTCTCACGGCGGAGATCATTCGCGCGGTGGACCCGGAGGCGCGTATTGGCGCGTTTGTGCTTGCGGGAGTGAATCGCGTCAACATCCTCCGGATGCTTGAGCAGATCAAAGCGCAGGGCAAAGAGCGACTCTTTGACTGGGCGGTGTATCACGGTTACAGCGGCAATCCGGATCGGATCAACGGCGAGGTGCAGCAGCTGGTGCAGCAACTGCGCGAGGTGGCGCCGCACATGCGGGCCTGGCAGGGCGAGTCAGGTTGCGCGTCCGAGGCTGTGCAGTACGCACTTAGCGGCATGGATTGGACCGAGTATTCCCAGGCTAAGTGGAATGCGCGGCGTATGATCAGCGATATCGGCTGCGACAGCGATTCGCTGGTCTTTACCATTTCCGACTTGAGCTACAGCAAAAAATTCATCTCCCGCTATGGGTTGTTGAAGACCCGGCCGGACAACTCGCTGATCAAGGTCAAGATGGCCTTTTACACGGTTCAGCATGTCGTTTCAATATTCAATGACGATCTTGAGTTGGCCACCGGTCGTGCGGTTTCGTTTACGACGCCGCACGAGCGGCAGCAGGTGACGTCCTTTGTCTTCAAGGACCGCCGTAGCGGCCAGGATGTGGTGGCCTGCTGGGACGGGTCGGAGGTCCCGGACGACCGCAATGCACTGGACGAGGTTGTGATGACGCTTCCTGGCGGGCAGATCAGCAAGCCTGTGTGGGTGGACATCGTGACGGGCCATGTGTACGCGATTGAAGCGTCGCAGATTCGCCGTGAGGGGGCGAATATGATCATCAGCGCTCTGCCCATGTATGACTCGCCGGGCGTGGTGATAGACGAGGGGCTCCTGCGGGTGGAAATTCCGCCCAAGGTGAAGCTTGGCGGCAACAGGCGTTCGCAGCGTGGCCGCATGCCCTATATGAGCCATCTCGAACCCTATATGCTGCCTGGGACGCAGCAGCCCGCGCCGGCGTTGATACTGACTGGTGTCACTGGCATCACCAATGTGTTGCCGATGATTGAAGTTCTGCGGCAGCACGGTGTGCACGTGTTTCTGTTGCGCTTTACGCAGCAGACCGACGCGGCGAGCATGGACAAGGACATTCGCGCGGTCGTCGAGCACCTTCGCGCCAATGCGGCCAAGTGGCAGATCGTGCCGGACGCGATTGGGTTGCTGGCGACAGCGAACTGCCCGGCGCCGATGGCGCTGCTCGCAGAGCAGGATAACGCCGCGCTGGGCATCAATTTCCTGGTCATTCAGGGCGAACGCACGGCGCTGCCGGAGACGCGCGCGGTCGAGCATCAGATACCCATGCGGGACTGGCAGGATGCCCTGCGTGAAGCCTTGGAGGGCTACAAGAAGGACGTGTTCTAAATGCTGGGAGGACGCCTGTGGGGCGTCGCGGCGGTCACCTGTGATCTGAACAGAAAGGCACAAGCAGATGTTGTATCAATGCGAGATAGCGGAGAGGGCTGGTTATGACGTGGTGGTGGTCGGCGCGGGGCCGGCGGGAATCGGCGCGGCGGTCAGCGCCGCACGGCTGGGGCGCAAGACGCTGCTGGTTGAAAAATACGGCTACGCCGGCGGCGTTGGCACCTGGGCCTGCTGCACGCTTTTCTTTAACTTTGGCGCTGAAGGGCGGCAGCTCGTCAGCGGTCTCGCGGAAGAAGTGATACGGCGCATGGACGCGCGCGGCGCGGCGTCGTTCATGATCAACGACGGCTGCCAGATGCCGGAATATCGGCCGCTTGGCGGCCGACCGCTGCTGGGAAAGGTCACCACCAAGACCGAGGATTTGCGGGTGACGTATCACGACATCCTTAGCGAGAGCGGGGTGGACAAGCTGTTCTACAGTCACTTTCACGGCGTGGTGCGTGATGGTCGGCGCCTCACGGGCGTGGTGTTGGACTGCCTGGAAGGGCCGGTGATGATACCGGCAAAGGTAGTGATCGACGCGACGGGCGACGCCCACGTAGTGCATCGCGCTGGCGGCTACACCGAACAGGCTCCGGTGGACCAGACCATGCATAAGTCGATTTTCTTTATCGCCGGCGGCGTCGCGGCGCATGACCCGGCCGTGAACTGCCGGCGTTACGAGGCGCTGTTTGCGGCGAACAAGACGCCCGACATGGTCTGGCAGCATTTGGGCTGTTCGTATCAACTTGATCCGGGCCTGGTCCAGCTGGCCTTTGGCTACGCCAATGGCGATGGCTGCAATTCCGCCGACATGACCCGCATGGACCACGAGCTGCGCAAGCTCAATTTCGACATCATCGATTTCATGCGCCGGGAAATGTCCGGCTACCAGAACAGCTTCATTTCCCATACGGCCCAGCAGGTCAGCGTGCGCTCCGGACGGCATATCCGCGGCGTGGACAAAATTACCGTCGAGAAGCTGCGGGACGGCGTTATGCCCGAGCAGCCGCTGATCTACATCACCCGCCGCTTCGGCAGCCATGGTGGCGACCAGAAGAAAGGTTTCGCGCCAGAGCGGCGCGGTGCTTGGCCGGGTTTCAGCGCCATTCCCTACGGTGCGCTGATACCTGACGAATTTGACAACGTCCTCGCCTGCGGTCGCTGTATCAGCGTGGATGATGCCGTCATGGACACGATCCGCATGATGACGACCTGCATGGCCATGGGACAGGCCGCCGGCACCGCCGCAAGCATCGCCGTGGACGACCGGCTGCCCACCATGACCAAGGTGCCCTTCGCGAAACTCCGCCAGAGCCTCGTCGACCAAAGCTGCATTTGCTGCGAGGAGTAGACGGGCAAGGGGGCCGGGCCGGGGGAGAGGAGCGGAACTCTACGTTCAATCGTTGCGCCCAAGCACGCATAAGGCGTGCGACATCGCAAGTAAAGTGAATTCCATTGCCTCTTTGGCCCCAGTCAGCTTCGCCGACTGGGGCCAAAGAGGCTGAGGAACAGGAACATAGAGGGCGCTCTACCCAGGGCGGCGCGCGCTTTCTGCGCGCTTGCCCTGGGCTGGTATGTTTCGCGCTTTCAGCGCTCCTGCCGCTGCGCGGCTTTATCTTTTATCGCGGACGGATCGGACGGATCGGACGGATTGGATTTCTGATCGGTCGGATCGGTCTGATCGGTCTGATTAGCCGTCTTTTTTCTCATGCGGTAGCAGGCGAGGAAGAGCGCCCAGAGGGCGAGTGGCAGGAGCACGGCGATGATGAAGCTGCTAGCCGGCGCTTCGCGGCCGTAAGATGCTCCCCACCATGCGTAGAGGGCGCTGACAGGCACGGTGCCGGCCAGGAGCGCGGCGAGGAAATGGCGGAAGCGCATGCGGGCGAGGCCAGCGAGGACGGCCATGACCTCAGGCAGGATCGGCAGCGCACGGCTGCCGATGACTGCCAGGGCGCCCCAGCGTTCAAAGAGTGCGCGGAAGGCCTGGAGCTCGTCGGGTTTGGCCAGGCGCCGTGCCAGCGCGTCGCCGCCAATACGCACCAGCGCATAGCCGAGGATGCCGGCGAGGGCGCTGCCGGTGGCGGCGACGAGCCATCCCAGCCAGAAGCCATAGACCATGCCCAGGGCGGTCATGATGCCCGTGGCTGGTATGGGCAGGAGCAGATCAATGACCAGCAGCGCCATGCCCAGCAGCCAGCCGTAGGCGCGCGCGGTGCCGAGGCGCTCGCCAAAAGCGTCGGTGCTGAAGAGTTCTTCGAGCGTGCCGCCGCAGAGTTCAAAAGCGGCCAGTGATAACAGCGCCAAGGCCAGTGCCACCAGAAATATCTTTTTGGGCAGGGCGTTGGCGCGGCGTGGGGCAGTGGGTTGTGGCGACATGACCGGCCGTCAGCAGAGCTGTGCGGCGCCGGAGAAAGCGCTGGTGACTTTCAAGGCCGCGGCGGCGTTGCCGGGGTGTTGTTTGGGGTTCCAGGACTTCATGAAGTCGTAAACGGGGCCTTCGCGGTGATATTCGAGGGTGCCCTTGATCTGGTAGGCCTTGCCGCCTTTGGCGGTGAAGAGAATGCAGCCCTGGTGGTTGGCGCCGAGGATGTTCTCGCGGGTCTTGTTGAAATAGTTGTCGGCAACGACCAGCGTGCTGTTGTCGTATTTGCCAACGCAGGTGGCATAGATGGCGTTGGGTGTGCCGTCGGCGCTGACGGTGACGAAAATGACTGGGCCTTCGCGGTTTTCCCATGCTTGGACGAGATCGGCGGACATGGCGCTCATGTGGTGTGCTCCCTGTTGATGGTGGTTAATAATGCCGTAGTGGCGTGATTAGAATTGGCTGGTGCGCAGCAGCACGAGGGTGCAGGCGTCGAGGGTTTCGATGCCGTGTTTGTGCAGGGCGTCGGCTAGTGCGTGGTTTTCGGCGCCGGGGTTGAAGATAACGCGGTGGGGCTTGGTCTTGATGATATCGTCGAGCAAGCCGTCGCTGTGCTTGGCTGAGAGATAGACCGTGATGGTCTCGACGGGGTCGCTGATGGCGGTGAGGGTAGGCAGCACCTTGCAGCCGTGAATCGCGTCAATGGCGGCAGGGTTGATGGGGAAGACGCGATGTCCTTTTTCTTTGAGGAGGGCGACGGCCTGGTTGCTGTAGCGGTCTTCCTTCGGGCTGGCACCGAGTACTGCGACATTCATGGCGGGGGACTCCTTCGGAATGTAGTGTTGAAAACGGTTTTGGCGCTGAACGGTGTCATGCGAAAATAATGGCCATGGGGAAAAAAGCCAGCGGGCGTGGTTGGCGGTTACTCGGCGTTTGTAATCGGTCACCCATTGATAATGACGGCCAAACATGCCGCCGATGTCAATCCCAGGTAAGCAAGTGAGTTCCATTGCCCCTTTTGCCCCAGTCAGCTTTGCCGACTGGGGCAAAAGGGGCCGAGGAACACCAGCAAATATGGCGCGTTACCCAGGGCTGGTATGTTTCGCGCTTTCAGCGCTTCTGCCGCTTCGCGGCCAGGGAAACGGGCACGTTTGACTCAGCCAGAAGCTCTATGGCTCAATTATCAGTGGGTGACCGATTACCAGCGTTTTGCCAGCGTTTGCGGAGGTGATCGCGGTTATCAAGGATCAGCCAGATCAGGTCGAGTTCCTGGCAGATGGTGTCAAGTGGTTCGTGGATGACCCATTCGCGGAGCCAGGCGAAGCGCAGGGTGGCGACGAATTCGGGCAGCATTTCCCAGCTTGCTGATGCCCACACGCGGTGGCCCTTGAGGAAGCTCAGCATGGACATGACCAGTGGGCCGGTGAGCTGTGCGGGATCGTCCATGCCCACGCAGCCGATGATATTGGCCGCGTCGTAGCATTCGGCTTTGGTGCCCATGAATTCCCAGTCGATGACGCCGTTGATGGCGTTTTTGTCCCAGATGATATTGAGGGGATGGTAGTCGCCGTGGCAGAAGGCTCGGGGAATTTCGCGGTAGAATTTCCAGAAGCCTTCGAGTTCCTTGCAGATGGGAGCGAGGTCCTTGGCCAGTTCGGGGCGATTGCGCTGGTAGGATTTGACGAGGTTTTTTGCGTAGAGCGGCAGATCAAAAGGGTCGGTGACGGGCAAAAATGCTACAGTGTCCGGCAGGCGCAGCGCCGTCAGGAAGGACGCGAGGCATTCGCCGCGCCAGGCGTCGCCGGCGTAGGCCGGGCGTTGGAGGGGAATGCCCTGAACGTAGTCTTGCAGTTGCCAAGCCGCGCTGTCTCGGCCGTAGGCGAAGAAGTCGTCGCTGGTCGTGTTCAGCCATGGGATGACTGGGAGCCCGAGAGCATCGAGTTCCCAAAGCATCTTTGCCTGTTCGCGGCGGGCGGCGAGCTTGGCGGGAAAAACCCGTTCGAGCACGTACATATCACCGTCCGTATCTTCGACGGCCATGCGTGCCTGGGAGCGGTCGGGGCTGCCAACGAGTGCGATGTCCGGCCGGGTGCGGCCGAATTGCAGGTCCCATTGCGTTAGGAGTTGCGCGAAATCAACGTCGTTGCCATCGGCTGCTGCGGGTGTGGAGCTCATGGTTCTTTCTGGTTCGGGGCGGCGTTGAAAAAAGGCAGACTAGGCTGAGGTGGCATCGTCATGCCGCCGTCGTTTATTTTGCCTATGGTATGATGTCAAGATACATGGTGAACGAATCTAGCGCTGCTTCGCCTTGTTCCCACGCTTCGCGACGGGCATAGATGAATTCGATTTCGGACTGCCCCGGTGAGTTGGCGGTGATGGTAATTGTGGCTTCGCCGGGTTTGTCGCTGCGGGTTTTGCCCCAGAAATGGCGTGCGGGCTTATGGCTGATGACGACGTCGCAGTAATGCGGGTCATATCGCGCGGTCCAGGTATAGCCGGCCACGACATCGGCGCTGAGCTCGAAGCTGTGCTTGTCGCCAAGTTCGAGCTGGAGACTGGTCGCGTCTGAGGAGGTCGTCGTTGTCGTTTGAGTTGGCTCGTTACTGGTCACGGCAGTGACGACGGTGTCCTGTTGATAAACATCGTTATACCACAGGGGCCAGAAGGGATCGTTGTAGCGGAAACTGTACGAGTACCAGAGGGGATAGCGGTAGTACGGCCAGCCCCAGTAAAACGACGAACGCCAGTAAAATGGCGAGTCCCAATAATAGACAGTACTCCACGTGTAGGGGAAGCGGCTTGGTCGGAGATAGACCTCGTGCCGGTCATGCCGGTCATGGCGGTCATGGCGGTCGTCGCGCTTCGGCCGCCACTCGTGATGCGGCCTGTCATCGCGATTCGGCCGGCCGTGATCCCAAAAATCACGTGAAACACCTGGGCGATAGGGCCCGGGGCGATGATTGTCGCCGCCGGGGCGGTCGGGGCGCGGTGGTCTGCCGGTATCGCCGGGGCGGTCGGGGCGTTGGGGGCGGCCGGCATCGCCGGGGCGGTTGGGGCGTTGTGGTCTGTCGGTGTCGCCGGGGCGGTCGGGGCGTTGGGGTCGGCCGGTATCGCCGGGCCGGTCGGGGCGTTGGAGGCGGCCGGTATCGCCGGGCCGGTCGGGGCGTTGGAGGCGGCCGGCATCGCCGGGTCGGTCGGGGCGGACTTGGTTTCCGGCATCAGGAGGTGGTTGTGGGCGCGGTCGGTCGGAGCGTTCCGGCTGTCTGGTGTTATCCGGGCGCCGTGGGGTTGGCTGGTCGGCGGTATTGGGTTGTTTTGGGCGTTGGCGTTCCCAGTTATTCCAGTGATCGGGGAAGACGTTTGGCATTGGGCGTTCTGGGCGCGGGGTGATATCGGGCACGACCGTATTATTCGTTGGGGTTGGTTGCCGGCGTTCGGTAGGAGTGGGTTCGGGGGGGCGTGGCCGATCGCGGCGACTGGACGAAGGCAGGGTGGGAACACGTTCAGGAAATTGGGGATGGGGCCTGAATTCGTCTCGTCGGTCATTGCCAGCAGGGCGTTCTGTCCGTGTCGGCAGGTCCGGTCGATTTTTAGTGCGCGCGGGCCACTCTCGGCGGCTGGGGGCACTTTGTGGCGTGCGTGCGGGAAAGCGTTGGGAGTCAGTGCGATTGCGATCAATACGGCTGGGGGAAATATCTCGGGAGCGTCTTGGTTCGGGGGTACGCGGCATGGTGGGGGGTGTTGGACGCTCTCGGCCTGGGTTGTCGCTGCGGTTGCCAAAGCGTTCCATGCTGCCGGTAGGAACACTGACCGCATCCCGCCGCGAACCCCGCGGCGATGATGAGCGCGAATCGCGCCGGCCGCGCTGCGCCCAGCTGACGCTGCTTGAAAGAAGAGAGCACGTCAGAATAATGAGCAAAATGGTGTTGTGTTTGTTCATGAGGGCCTCTCCTAGATGTTTGTTGTTATTATACCCTGATCAGACCAGCGCTGCACGCTGAAGTTCGTTTGTGGACGGGATGGACAGCGTGGACAGCGTGGACAATGTGGACAGCGTGGACAATGTGGACAGCGTGGACAGCGTGGACAGCGTGGACAATGTGGACAGCGTGGACAGCGTGGACAATGTGGACAGCGTGGACAGCGTGGACGGGGTTGAGCTCATTCCGGGTTGAGCCGGGAAATGTGCTGGTGTGGGCTTTGTGCTGTTTTTTTGCGGGTATAGTGATTGACCAGCCATGAAACAAGGGCCATGCGAACATGAAAAGGTGGTGTGGGTATGCCGATCAAGAGCATTGAGCAGCAGGTGATTCAACAGGGCTACGACCGTCGCAGTTGCTGGGTGCAGACGCGTGGTGCGGTGTTGCCTGGCGGGCGGGCGGTGATCACAACGCAGCGCCTGCTGCTCAGTGGTTCGGATGTCTTTTTCGGCATCAATTCCTTGCATAGCAGCGATGGCGGCTGCAGTTGGACGGCACCGCTGGAGCATGCCGAACTGGGGCGGCGGGCGTTGGGCGATGGCGAGATTTGCCCCTGCGACGGCACACCGCAGTGGCATGCGGCGTCGGGACGCCTGTTGTTGACGGGGCACATTGCGGTCTATCGCGATAGCGCGTTGGCGCGGCCTTATCATCACCACACCTTTTATAGCGTGTGCGATGTGGACAAACGTACGTGGAGTCCCTGGCAGACACTGGCCTTACCGGCGAATGCGCCCTTGCGCAGTTGTGGCGCGGGCTGCACGCAGCGGGTTGATTTGCCCAATGGCGACGTGCTGCTGCCGGTGTATGGCAATGACCACCCGGAGAATGGCTGCTCGCAGGCCGTGGTCTTGCGTTGTGCTTTTGACGGTCGCAACTTGCGCTACCTCGCCAGTGGCACGCCGTTGAGCTTGCCGGTGCCGCGGGGATATGGCGAGCCGTCGCTGATTGAGTTCGGCGGGCGGTTTTTTCTGACTTTGCGCAACGACGTCCGCGGCTACGTCACCGCTGGTGACGATGGTCTGGCCTTTGCGCCGCCGAAGCCGTGGTGCTGGGACGACGGCGAGGAGATCGGCAACTACAACACTCAGCAGCACTGGCTGAAGGGCGGTGGCAAGCTGTACCTGGTTTATACCCGTCGCGGCGCGAATAACGACCACGTGTTCCGGCATCGCGCGCCGTTGTTTCTCGCAGAGGTTGATACCAATCGGCTGTGCCTGCTTCGCGCCAGCGAGCGGGTTGTGGTGCCGGAGAAGGGTGCGCGCCTGGGCAATTTTGGCGTGACGCATGTCAGTGATCGCGAATCGTGGGTGGTAGTGTCGGAGTGGATGCAGACCAACCCGCCCAACCCCAGCGACTGCACGGTCTGCGAACGCTATGGAGCCAATAACCGCCTGTGGCTCAGCCGTATCAAATTCTGAGTGCGTTGGTCATGGCACAGCGCCCTTCATGCATGACGCCCGTCACCCTGGCGCCAACTATTTTGCATCGCCTGCGGCGGTTCGCCGGAGCGTGATGGTGTGGGCGACGGGCTGGTTCAGCTGGTAGATTTGGGCCATGGCGCCGTTGTACTGCTTGATGAGGTCTGGCCGATCGGTGGCTGACTGCTGGTAGCGCCTGATGACGGAGCAGCGGTAGTCGTTCCAGATGGACGGTTTCGGGTGCAGCTCGTCATATTTCTTTTGCAGAATGGCGAGGATGTCGTCCTGGCTGAGTGCGTCTTGATCGGCGAAGAACTGCTGTTTGAGCAGCGAGTAGGTGCGAATGATCGGGCTGATCTTTTCGCGGAGGGCGACTAGGTCGCGGATTTTGATGGCCTGCTGATACTGCGGCGTTGACTCGACGACGGCGAGATTGACGCCGGCCTGCAGTTCGGCGGCGCTGGCATTGAGCTGCGGCTGGCCGTCGATGGCCAGTTCGTAGCTGCCGGCGGGGAGATTGGCGACGGCGATGACTTCCTGGTTGAGCTCTGCGATGAAAGGCACCATCGTCAATGCGTCTTTGGCGGTGGGATTGACGGGGAAGGGCAGCGCGCCGGCCAGGTAGCGGAAGCTGACGCCGGCGTCGTCGATGGCAAGATCGCTGACCTGGCAGTTCTCGGCGTCGCGCAATTCGCGGGTTTTGGCGTCGATGGCGACGTGGGCGACGGTCGGAGTCATGCCCTGGGCTTTGAGGAAGAGGTATGCCATTAGCAGGTGCCCGGCTGCACCGGGATGGATGCGGTCTTTGCCGACGATGGTTCGCGCCGGATCGCTGCTCTGCCAGCGCTGGTTGACGGCCAGCATGGGCGCGTTGAAATGCACGACGTCGCAGCCGTGGGTCGCGGCGGCGGCGACGAGGCCTTCGCTGCACTTCACCAACGCGTCGTTGATACCCATCTGCGCAGGCGGGTCGAATTGTGCGGTCTGGTCGTAGATGGCCGGCGTGATGAGAATCACCCTGACGCCCTCCTGGCGGGCCTTGGCAGCGAGCTCATTTAGGTAGCGCGTGTTGGTGTCAATGGCCTGTTGGCGTTTGGCGAGGTTGGCGGCTGATGGCTCGGCGTTGGTGTAGAGGCCGCGATTGACGTCATTGACGCCGGTCATCACGGTGATGACGCTGGGCCGGTGTGGCGCGATGTCCCAGTCGTAGCGCAGAAAGCTGCCGCGAGCGGTGTCGCCAGCAATGCCGCAATTCCACGCCTGCAGGCGGCGCGTGGGCATGCGTGTGGCGTAAAAGAGCAAAATGGCGCCGTGGTAGCCGCCCTGGGCGGTGAGGCTGTCACCGACGAAACAGACGCGGTCGTCGGTCGCAAAGGGCGCAATGTCGCTGGCCAAGGTCGCGCCGCTGACAGCGAGCGATAGCAGGAAGGTGGAGATTTTCATGGTGTGGGGGCTTTGTTCTGAGGTGGGGGTGAAAGTGACGATACACCTTGTCGGCGGGCGTTGCGTCCTCGTGGGCCGGCGGCGTTTCGCCGCCCTTGGTTGGTCGCGTGAGCGAATATAGGCAGTCCCGGACTGATGGCAAGCGCCGGGGAGCGGTTGGGGACCTCTTGGACGCCTGGGCGCGCCGCCGTCCCGGTGGACGATAGTTTTTCTATCCACAGATTACGCAGATTGACGCAGATTTTTTTTAAGATTGGCTGCCTGGAAGTCTAGGGCCTTTTCTGTCCCGGCGGCAATGAACCTTGGAGCGCGGCCGTCCCGGCGGACGATAGTTTTTCTATCCACAGATTACGCAGATTGACGCAGATTTTTTTTAAGATTGGCTGCCTGGAAGTCCAGGGCCTTTTCCGTCCCGGCGGCAATGAACCTTGGAAGCGCCGCCGTTCCGGCGGCATGGCCATCGTGGCCCCTGCAAAGCGCGCGTGGTGGTTTGGCAAGATTCTTGGCTGGGGCTACTGTAACGGCTTTTGCGTGAAGGGCAGCGATTCGGCGGTGGGGGCATATCTGCCGCGCAGAGACTGGAGGCGACTTTGGATGTTGCGACGAATTACAGCGTACACAATGTTGGCGCCATGCCGGGCAGTGACGCATTTTTGCTGGTCACGGCCGAGAAGAGCGCCTTGATAGACTCGGGTTTTTCCTTTTGTGCCGAGACGATGCTGGACAATATCGCGGCAGTGCTGGGTGATCGGCCGTTGGATTACGCGCTGCTGACGCATTCGCATTACGACCACGCGTCGGGTAGCATCTACTGCAAGAGCCGCTGGCCGGAGGTGTGTATAGTCGCCAGCGACTACACGGCGAAGATTTTTGCCAAAGAGAGTGCCCGGGCGGTCATGCGCGAATTGAATGCCGGTGCGGCGCGGCTGAGCGGTTGCAGCGAGTGGGTGGATCGCTTGGATGAGCTTAGGGTTGATCGCTGCGTTGGCGAGGGCGACGACGTGTCGCTGGGTGACATGACCTTGCGAGTGCTGGCGGCCCCGGGGCACACCCGTTGTTGCATTATGTTCTACGACCCGGCCAGCGCGCTGTTGATATCCTGCGAGACCCTCGGGGTGCTTGCCGGGCCGGGGCTGGTCATGCCCTGCTGCCTGGTGGGCTATCAGCAGAGTTTGGATGCGCTGGACCGCGCCATGGCCATGCCCATCCGCCGCCTGCTCCTCCCGCATCACGGCGTG
>JAQWBY010000363.1 GCA_028706165.1 Lentisphaeria bacterium
GGATATTGCTCGCCTCGGCCGTGCGGATCGTCCCGGGGCCCGTGTGCAAGTCGATGGCCACTTTGATGCCATGGCGGGCACAACGCACCAGCACCACGTCCATCTCGGCCATGGCGTCGTCCAGCCAGGCCAGGTACTTATCGGGCGTCGAAATATCCCGCCGGCCGGCGTGGAGCTGATAGCGAATAAGATTGACCTGCCAGTCAGCCAACGTCACAAAGGCCTCGTCGCTCATGTCATGGCCGGACATGAAGCCGCGGTACTTGGCGCCACGATGGTCGCCACGAGGCACGAGTTTGGCCTCTTCGTTCACCGGTGGCGGCTCGTTGGCCGCCTCGTCAGTCTCGACGCAGCGGTAGATGCGCACGCTATCGACCCAAAATTCGCCAATGGCCTGCTGGATGCCAATGCTGAGGCTAACCTTGTCGGTCCCCGGCAAGATATTCTGCACCGTGAAAACCGTCCGCCAATCATAACTGCCAGTGCTGCGCGGCGGCTCGGGATGACTCTGTTTCTTGCCGCGACTAATGGTCAACATGAGTTTCGTACCCAAGTAGGGAAGCTTGGCCGGTTGCAGCCCCTTGCCCCGCACCACGGCTTCAAGCTGGATCATGCCTTCGAGTTTCGCCGGGTCAAGACTCGTGGATGTCCACAGGGCTTGCTTGTCGGTGTCCGCCTTGAAGTACATGGCGCCGGACTGCTCGGCGCCCTCCCCCGCGCGATAATACTTCACGGCGTCGTCAGACCAGCCCGCCAGACTCTCGGGCGTGTCGAAGCTGAAATCGTAGAGCAGGTCGGTCTTCTTGTAGCCCGCAAATACCGCGCTGCAGCTCAGTAGCACGGCGGAAATCAACGGCAGCTGTCCATGAAACAATTTCATCGCAATCATCCTTTCTCGTTGTTCCGGCCGGGCTTGACGACAAACTGATGCCGTCAGACGCAGTCGGGCTTCGTCCTTCTCAATCTTCCAGATCAAAACGTATGCGGATGCGCATCAGCGTCCGCACCGGCCGGCCACCATGCACCCCCGGGCTAAACTGCCAGCGCCGGAGAGCGCGCAGAGCCGCGTCGGCAAAGACGCCTGGGGGACTCTCCGCCAGAACTTGCTCCTCGCCAACCCGGCCCGTCTCGTCAACCACAAACCGCACATCCACATAGCCTTCCACACCGCGCACCCGCGCCCGGTAAGGATACAGAGGGCGCACCTGATCACGAAGCTCCGGCGGCTGATCAATGCGCTCGCTGGCGTAGACGCCGTCGGCTGCGTCGGCCGCGGCACTGCCGGCGTCCCCAGCCGTTGTCGCAGCAACAGTGCCGCCCTCAGCCGGCACGTCCCGTGCCC
Source organism: Lentisphaeria bacterium (assembly GCA_028706165.1). GTDB lineage: Bacteria > Verrucomicrobiota > Lentisphaeria > Oligosphaerales > Oligosphaeraceae > Oligosphaera. The sequence goes on from JAQWBY010000363.1 coordinate 1,343, forward strand.
TCCGATCGACGACGAAATTGAGCGCGAGGTCCGGCGCGGCTGGCGCCAGCTGGAAGTCGTACGCCAGCGGCAAACGCAGTGGCTCGGGCGGCGCCGCCGGCGCTGGTAACGCCAGATCAGGTAGTTCCGGTGGCTCCTCGGGCTCGGGCTCCTCGCGTTCTGGCTCGGGCGGCGTCGGCGGCGGTGGCGGCAGCGGCAGCGGCGTGGTCCAGGTCGTCGTATTCACTCCGCGATAAACGACGGGCGTGGCCACGGACGGCTTCACCAGCTCCACCGCGGGCAGCAGCAGCGTCAGCAGCCCTAGGCAAAGCGCCGCAAACAGCACCGATACGCGCCAGTACGAGCGCAGCGGCCGGTGCTGATAGACGACCCGCTTGTCTTGCCAGATGTCGCGCTTCATCGCCTCACTACTCCTTGGTCGCCGCGACACTGACGTCGCGGGCCCCCGCCAACTTGCATTGGTCGATCAACTGCACCAGCAGGCCGGTCGGCGAACGCTCGTCAGCCAGAATGATCACGGGCATATCCTTAGCCTGCAGGAGCCCGCTGACCAGTGAGCGCAGGCGATTCATACTGACTTCCTGGCCACCATGAACCACCCGCCCGTCCGTGGTCAATGCCAGCAATATGCTATTCTGCGCCAGCGACTCAGCGCTGGCGGCTTGCGGTTTGTTCACGTCCACACCGGTCTCCTGCACAAACACCGTCGTCACCATGAAAAAAATCAACAGCAGGAAAACCATGTCCACCAGGGGCGACATGTTGATCTCGGCGGGCTCGCCGCCGATGTTTTCCATCTGCCGAAAATGCTTCATCGCTTATCCTGTTTTCGTAGTATGACTTGCCGACGCTGTAATGACGTCTGCAGTCGTATAGCCCGTCATTCCGCTGTTGCTGGCAGCACGTCGCTGCCGCCGGCGCCACTGTCATCAGGCGGCGGTTCGCCGGCGCCCAGCCCACGCAAAAAGCCCGCACCGCAGAGGTGCGCCTGATTCACCAAGTGCTGATAACGCCAGAACAGGTGCGCCAGCCCAAAAGTCCCAGCCAGCGCCGCCACCAGCCCGGCCTGAGTGGTGATCAAGGCCATGCTAACGCCGTCGGCGACCATGCCGGTCACATCGCTGCTGCGTTGGGACACCGCCGCGAAGGTCCGAATCATGCCCAGCACCGTTCCCAACAGTCCCACCAGCGGCGCCGCCGCCACCAGCGCGCCCAGACCGAGCATGGCGATGCGGTACTCGCCCAGCTCAATGCTCCGGCATTGCGCGAAGGCCGTTTCCGGTGATTGTCCCGCACGCATCCGCGCGATCGCGTGCACAATCATCCGCGGCACCGCACCGGCGAGCCCAGCGCAGCGGCGTTCGCAGGCATCCAGACGGCCAACCGGCCGTAGGTCACCATCCAGCCCCAAGGTGTGGGGATCGTCGTGCTGCAACGCCTCACGCAGACGGCAGAGCAACAACAGGTACTGCCACCAAATCCAAAATCCGATCAGGCCCAGGGGCAGCATCAGCCAGCCGCCGGCCTGCAGATAGCTTTGGCTTTCCCGCACCAGTTCTGCCAGGGCCGCGTTCATGACACCGGCCCCCCCCCGTTAGCGGAACTGCGCACCGCGGCAAGACCGCCTAATGCTGGCTCGTCCAGATTCAGCGTTAGGCCATTGAGCAGACAGATCGCCGCTTCCTGCGCTTGGGTGGACATGTGCCGCACCCGTCGCGTGCACCATGCGTGAATCAACAAGGCCGGAATCGCCACCAGCAGGCCAGCTTCGGTCGTAATCAACGCTTCCGAGATGCCCGATGACAGCAGTCGGGCGTCGCCCGAGCCGTACACCGTAATCAACTGGAAGGTATGAATGATGCCCGTGACCGTGCCCAGCAGCCCCAGCAATGGCGCTGCGCTGGCGCTGACCGCCAGCGCGCTCAGGCTGCGCCCCAGCGGCGGTATCAGCAGCAATGTCTGCTCATAAAGAAGTTCTTCCAGGCTGTCTCGGCCCATGGCACGCGCCGCAATGCCCGCCCGTACCAGCGTGGACAGCGGCCGTCCCAGACCGTCAGCCAGCTTTTCGGCCTCGGCAATGCGACCGTCACGTACCAGCGCTACCACCTCACTGACCCGCTTGACCGCCCGCGCACTGGGCAGCCGCAGCAGCACCGGTACCCGCCACAGGATCAACACCAGGCACATCAGCGCCAGAAAAAGGATCGGGATCATCACGGGACCGCCCTTGAGGTAATGCTCCAGCAGACTGTCCTCCTGCTCGCGCAGACTGATCGCCTGGCCCATGCTCAAATCCATGGGCACCTGCGCCACCTCGCCAGCGCGCAGACTGGCGAGCGCGGTTTGATCTGCGGCCTCAAGTCGGCTGAACAGGGTCGGTGCGGCACTGCCCAGGCGCAGCGCCGCCAGCCCTGCCGGCATGGAGCCGGGGGGCCAAAAGTACAGCAGCGGGCCATAACGCAGATACTCTCCCTGGAGCTCCATGCCGTCGGCGCCGTAAGCCCGGCCCGGCCCGCGCACGCCGCCAAGTCGCTCGTCAACGCGCGCGCTGGCCACGCGCAACAACGCGGTCACGGCGACCGGCGACAACTCGGCGGCCGTACGCAACCCCTCCGCACAATCCGCAATGGTTCGCGTTGTCGCCAGCTCGGGGCCGAAGCCCTCGCCAAGCTGCTGGTTGGCAGCAAAATCGCGGCTCATGGCCAAAAGCTGTCGGGCAATCTCCTGCAACTGCCGCAGCTCGCGTTCC
>JAQWBY010000364.1 GCA_028706165.1 Lentisphaeria bacterium
CCAATCTGACGACTTGATCCATTCTATCCGGGCCGAAAAGTGCCGGGATAGCGGCGCTCCCAGCAGTCCCGGGTATCAAGCAACCGGTCCCCGAAGTCCAGGAAGTCCCCAATCAGTCCCTTGTGTCTAAAGCGTCATTCCCCACGGTCCCGAAAATCCCCACAGTCCCAGCCATGAGACGTGAAACGTGAGTCCTCGCCCCAGCGCCCCAGCGCCAATCAGTCCCACTGGTCCCTGGCGTCCCCTGAGGCCGGCCATTCTCAATGGGTGACCGATTACTGCCCCCCCCGATTTCCATACCTGGAAACATTTGCACCCGATACCTCTTCACGTTACATTACGCGCCCGTCTGCGGTCGCCGCACGACACCGCTACATCCCCCTGGCGGCATGTAGCGCCAACGCATTTCCGGCCGCACCGCGACTTTACTCACGACCAAGCCAAGGCCACCCATGATTGCCATTCTTGATTACGGCGCCGGCAACCTCACCAGCGTCCGCCTCGCCTTCGAACGCATCGGCGCCAATGCCATCATCGTTGATAATGCCGACGACGCCCGCGCCGCCGATCGCATTGTCTTCCCTGGCGTCGGCTCAGCCCGCAGCGGCATGGACGGCCTGGCCCGGCGCGGTTTTCACACCCTCCTCAAAGACGCCGCCGCACGCCGCACGCCAGTCCTGGCCATCTGCTTGGGCATGCAAATGCTCTTCGCCAGCAGCGAAGAAGACGACGGCGTGCAGTGCCTCGACATCATCCCCGGCAGCGTCAAACTCTTCCACTTCCCCGCCAGCCAGCGCGTCAAAGTACCCCACATGGGCTGGAATACCGTCGCCCTGCCCCAGCAACACCCCTTGCTCGCAGGTATCGGCCAGCACGAAGCCTTCTACTTCGTCCATTCCTACTACGCAAAACCAGACTCGCCGGAACACACCCTCGGCATCAGCGACTACGCCGATTTCAGTTTCTGCGCCATCACCGGCCGCGGCAGCGTCTTTGGCACCCAATTCCACCCCGAACGCAGCGGCGACGCCGGCTTGCGTATCCTCCAAAATTTCACGACCTGGGACACTACCTCATGCTGCTGAAAAGACTCATCGTCTGCCTCGATGTCCGCAATGGCAAAGTCACCAAGGGCGTCCGCTTCGCCGGCAATGTCGACGTCGGTGACCCCGTCACCCTCGCTGAAAAATACTGCCGTGACGGCGTTGACGAACTGGTCTTCTACGACATCACCGCGTCCGCGGAAAAACGCCCGACCGATATCGCCATGGTCACCGAAGCCGCCAAGCGCATCTTCGTGCCCTTCACCGTCGGTGGCGGCCTCCGCAATGTCGCCGACATGCGCGCCGCCATCCTCGCCGGCGCCGACAAGGTCTCCCTCAACTCCCTCGCCGTGCTCAACCCAGCCATCCTCACCGAAGGCGCCAAGGCCTTCGGACGCCAATGCATCGTCCTCGGACTGGACGCCAAACGCGTCGGCGCCTCAACCCAATTCCCCTCCGGCTACGAAGTCGTCATCAACGGCGGCAGAACACCCATGGGACTCGACGCTGTGCAGTGGGCGATAAAAGCCACCGAACTCGGCGCCGGCGAAATCTGCCTCAATGCTATCGATACCGATGGCGTCCAGCAAGGCTATGAGCTCGAAATCACCCGCAAGATCGCGGACGCCGTCAGCGTGCCACTCATCGCCTCCGGCGGCGCCGGCACCGTCGCTCACATCATCAGCGCTTTTCAGGACGGACACGCCGACGCCGCACTCGTCGCCTCAATGGTCCACTCCAGCATCTTTAGCTGCCACGGCATCAAAGCTGAACTCGCCAAAGCCGGCATCCCTGTCCGCAGCGGTCTTCACAACCGCTAAACACTCCCTGGCTAGCCGGCTGCACACCATGACAGTACGGGAAAACTGTCAGAATAGTTGCTCGCGCAGCAAGTAATGGCGGATAATCGGTGGACACTCCCCTTGTCCACTAACCGGCCCCACCCACCGCCAACCTGCACCGAAATACCCACAAGCCCAAGATACAAAAAGGCCCCTAGCAGGATTGGGAAGAGAGGGAGGAGGGGGGATTATCCTGCTAGGGACCAAAATGTATCAATTATGCGTTGCCGCTGTTCTCCAATAAAGCCCTCAGCAGGATTGGGAAGAGAGGGAGGAGGGAAGGGGGGATTATCCTGCTGAGGGCAAAAACTAATACTAAAACCAGCATTGAAACAATACTAATATAGATTTGCAGATGACAAAATCAAGCTTTTTGTTAACTCTAGCGCGCTTTTTTTGAGTCTTTCTCTTAAGAATTAGTAGAGAAAAGGAGGCAAAACACAAAAATATATTATCTTATTATGCTGAAAATCAATTCATTACAAATAAATAAAGAAAGAATTAGCTTTTGCTTCGTTGTAGCGCTATGGCGAATTGTCGCAGCAAAACCGCAGACAAGAGGCCGGGCCAGAGCGCAAGGTTTTCTGTTTGCTAGCCCGCAGCAGCATTTAAGTCTTAATATAAATCATATATGTAAAGATTAATCTTGCTGCTAACACAATACACTCTATGAAAGCAAGCTTTTTTTACCATAAAAAACACCAAAAATAGGAATATAAGTTATTATATATGAATGCATTATGACTGTTTGACAATGTCTTCATTCACTATACTGTTATCCGGTATCAGGCACCTCGCAGGACAGCGCATAGGAGGATCCGGATGGCAGAGGAAAATAACAATGAGCCGCCGCCGCTGAGATCACGGCATCGCTATCCACTTTCAGCACCAACCAGGCAGCGGCTGCGCCAGAAGCGCTACGATCTGAATTTATCTTTTGAGCGTTTGGGCAAGCTTCTTTCCGTGCACTGGTCGACAGTGCGAAAGTGGGAGACTGGCGAAACGAGTCATTACTCGTCCTCTCACCACGAGAAACTGCAAGCTTTTATCGCTGGCGACTACGACCATCTGTTTACGGTCCGGCGGGAGATATCTCCCCTGCCCTTGCCCGCTGCCGACTTGTGCTCGGGAGATGATGCCGGCAGCCAGCGTCTTGACTCTGTGCTCCGCCGCATTGCCCATCTCTACCAGCTGGCTCAGTCCAATGCCAGTTTGCAAACAGCCATCATTCGCCAGCTTGACGATCTCACCGATGGCATTCTGGCTCGCCTGGCGACGGAGAGGAACGCCGTCGCCCCACCCGCACCCCCATAAGCCGTGCTTGGCAGCCGGTACGACGGATAACGCGTCATGCGTTGTCGCGGCTTATTGCCGGCACCGGTTTTCCCGTGAACGCGGCTGTCGCTCCGCATTGGGCCTCCCCTACCCAAAAAAACAGGCACCGGCCAGTAAAGCCAGTGCCTGTAAGTGCGAAATGGACCCGATGCTTCTAGCTCAGGCCTTGCTGACGCGGTCTGCGTACTGACCGGTCCGCGTGTCAATGCGCACGGTGTCACCCACGTTGACGAAGAGCGGCACCTGAATTTCATAGCCATTCTCAATGCGAGCAGGCTTGGTCACGTTCGTGGCGGTGTCGCCACGGGCACCGGGCTCCGTATCAGCAATCTTCTTCTCGACAAAGAAAGGCAGGGTGATTTCAATCGGGCGCTCACGGTAGAAAAGAATGGAGCACTCCATGTTGTCATCCAAAAAATATTTATTGTCGCCGATCACCTTGGCGTCGATGCGGACTTCGTCGTTGGTCTCGGGGTCCTGGAAGACGTAGAAGTCCCCTTCATCGTAGGAGTAAAGCAGCTCTTTCTCCTCAAGGTTCGGCTTGCCAATTTTGTCCACGGAACGAAAGGTACGGTCCATGGTGCCGCCACTCAGCATGCTTTTTAGCTTGCAGCGATAAAGGGCCTGACCTTTTCCCGGCTTGCAAAAATCAAACTCGGTGACAATATATGGCTCGCCATCAACTTCGATCTTCAGACCTTTACGCAGATCAGCTGCCTCGTACATACGGAAACCTCCATCATAGTATCACAGGTTGCGGGATTAAATCACTGTGTGGGAAAAAACAAGCGTATTAAGATAACGTAGATACGGCAAAAAACAATATGACCCTTACTGTTTCAACTGACATTCAAGAGCAACTGC
>JAQWBY010000053.1 GCA_028706165.1 Lentisphaeria bacterium
CAGGAGGAAAGGGCTGTCAGCCCTTTCCTCCCCCTCGCGCTCCCCCACCTATCCCTTTTCGGCTCAGCGCGTTGCGGCAATCGCGAAGCGCTCCCCCACCTATCCCTTTTCGGCTCAGCGCGTTGCGGCAATCGCTTCGCGCTTGTCGCAACGCGCTGAGCGTCAGCAGCTGAGGGCATGGTTTGGGCTTTACTTCGTTCACCTCAGGGCTTGATGCGTCGGCATGCCTCGCGGGCTTTGGCGATGATCTCTTCTTCGCCGGGCACGTGATGATTTTCCATGAGGACGCGGCCATCGCAGATGACGCTGTGGACGACGCTGGTGTCGGCGGCGTAGACCAGGTTGGCGACGATGTTGTAATCGCCGACCATAGCGTGGTGGTCGAGCTCCACCAGGATGAGATCGGCCAGTTTGCCTGAGGCGACGACGCCGGCGTCCAGTCCAAAGGCCTCGGCGGCGTTGCGGGTGGCCATGTCGTACACCATGCTGTCCTTGGCCACGGTGGGATTGCCCGACGTGGCCTTGCCCAGCAGTGCGACCAGCTTCATTTCGTCAAACATGGACAGATTGTTGTTGGAGGCGCAGCCGTCGGTGCCGATGGTCACACGGCAGCGGCCTTTTTCCGCCACGGCCTCGAAAGCGAAGCTGCCATTGCTGAGTTTCATGTTCGAGGCGGGCATGTGGGAGATGACGGCGCCGCGGTCGCGAATAATGGCGATGTCGTCTTCGCTGAGGTGAACGCAATGGGCCAGGATGGTTCGCTCGCTGAGGACACCGAGCTGGTCGAGGTAGGCGATAGGCGAGAGCCCGCCGTGGGCGTTCTGGCAATCCTGCACTTCGCGGCGGGTTTCTGATGCGTGGATATGCACGTAGCGGCCCTGTTCGCGGGCGTCATCGGCCAGGCGCCGCAGGACCTTTTCGCTGACGGTGTATATGGCATGTGGCGCATAGGAAATGCGGATGCGCTCGGGTAAGCTATCGGCCATTTCCAGCAGTGGTCGGTTGGCGTTGAGATTGCGCGGGAGAATCTCGCCGTCCTCGCCGCAGATCATGAGCATGCCGATCATGGCACGCATGCCCATTTCGTCTACGGCACGCAGCGTGGCTTCAGGCTGCCAGTACATGTCGTTGTAGAAGACTGTCCCGGACTTGATCATTTCGAGGTTGGCCAGGCGGGAGCCGGCGTAGATGTCTTCGGCGCTCAGGCGTTCTTCGGCGGGCCAGATGTACTTGCTCAGCCAGGTGAAGAGCTCAAGGTCGTCGGCATAGCCGCGCAGGACCGTCATGGCTGCATGGGTGTGGCTGTTGTAGAACGCCGGCATGACCGCCAGGCGGCCATGGCCGTCAATAACCCGATCCGCCGAAACGGCCAGCGTGGGCGCAATCGTGACAATGCGGTTGTTGACGATGTGCACATCGCAGGGACGCTGTTCGTGGATGACATTCTTCAGTAGTATGCTGGTCATAAGGGCGGGCTGTTCCGGGAAAAATTCAGGGTGGTTGGGTGGGGCGACTTGAGCGTGCGCCAAAGTGTAGCGCTTCCTGCGGATAATTCCAGATTGATGCTCGAAAAAGCCTGCGTGGCGGCCTACATTACTTTTTTTCGCCGATGGCATCCGGGCGGGTAATAACATTGCCGCCGTGAGGTGTTTATCACGTTCATATTCACAGTCAGTGAGGTTTTTTTCATGCGTACACGTTGTCTAATGGCGATGACTGCGGCTTGTTTGTCGGCTCTGCCAGTGGTGTCAGCGGACACCAGGATCATGACAGATTTTACGGACAGCACGCAGTTCGTGCTTAACAGCGAGCACAGCACGCTTGCTGATGACGGCAAGAGGTTGCTGGTTGACAGCCGGGGTCTGTCGGCTGACGCTGTGTGGACCTGGCAATTGCGGACGACGCCGGGCCTGCTGAAGCCCGGCACCAATTACGTAGTGCGCTTTCGTTGCCGGATCATTGACGCGAAGGCGGAAGATCGTTGCTTGCATTTTCTCAGCCGGCCATTCAGCTATGAAGGTCCTGAACACGACACTCTGCGCCGGAACATCTACGCGGCACAGCCCGACCAAGTGCAGAAAATGGCCTTCCGCACCGGCACGGCCAGAGAGGACTACGCATTTCAGCTGCACACCCTGCGGCGCATCCAGGCCGAAATCAGCGATTTTAGCATTGAGGAGGGCAGCGGCGAGGACTTTGCGGCCGTGACAACGGATGCCGTGCCCTACACCGGCGATATGGGTGTGCTGCCGACTGGCGCCAAGGAGTTCACCGTGGAACGCCCGCAGCCCAAGGCCGGCGCCGCCGCGGTCCGCGCCGCTGATTTTGGTTTCAGCGAGGACGCCGCGGACAACATTGCCGCGCTGAACAAGGCCATCAAACACTGCCAGGAGACTGGCGCGGCCGTGTTGGAGCTTGCGCCTGGGACCTACCGCATGACGGCGGATGAGGAAGTCGTCTTCGATAAGATGAGCGACTTCACGCTGGACGGCAAGGGCGCCAAGCTGGTCTTCCTCAAGAAGCGGGGATCTAATTTTGTGTTGCGGTCTTGCGAGCGGGTAGTGCTGCGCGATTTCAGTTTTGACTGGGACTGGTCGGTGGACCCGTTGGCCAGCGTGGTCGAAGTCGTTGGCGTTGGCGAGAAGACCGTCGACTTCAAGTTTGTGGAATACGAGCGTTTTCCGCGACGCGATGTGCGCGTGGCCATTGTCAGCAGCTTTGATCCCGAGACGCGTTCAGTGGGTATTGAAGGCGGTTTTGATCGCGGTTTCGAATTCATCGTCGGCCGTAATGCCAAACCCGAGACTGAATGGCTTGGGGATAACGTGCTGCGGGTCGCCGTCAGCGGCAGCAATCCCTTTCAGCCGGGGCAGTTGTTCCGCATGCAGCATTATTACTATGACCGCAATGGCATTGCCATGAGCAGCAATCGCCATCTGACGATTGAGGACGTGCACATCATGTCCTGCACTGGCCATGCCTTCGTCGTCAGTGGCACCCAGCAGTATTGGCAGTTCCTGCGCGTGCGCATTGCCGCGCCGGCAGGTGACCCGCGCCGCGTTATCACCTGCACTGCCGACCATTGCCACATCGCGCAGTCGCGTGGTTTCTTCAAGATGGAAGACTGCGAGTTCAGCCTGGGGGCCGACGACTGCCTGAACGTCCATGACAACTCGGGTTTTGCGCGCAAGACGGGCACGCACACGGTGACGACGCAGAACGTGCGCGGCATCGGCGCATATTCGCCGGGGACCATCGTGGAATTGCGCCATGGCGATTACTCGCCGTCGGGTTTCCGTTCAGCAGTCACGGGCACGAAGCCGGTAGATGCCAAAAAGGGTATCCATGAAATCAGCTTTGCGGACCCGGTGCCCGAGCAGCTTTTCGACGGTTTTGTGATGTTTAACTGGACCTACGACTCGCGCAATGTGATCATCCGCAACTGCTTCTTTCACGACAACCGGGCGCGGGGACTGCTGCTGCTGGGCCGTGACATCACGATCGAGAACAACACTTTCCGCCACAACGAGATGGGCGCGATCAAGATTGAGACCGGCTACACTTTCAACGTGTGGAGCGAGGGCTACGGCGTGTCCAACGTCGTCATTCGCAACAACCGTTTTGACACGGTCAATCCCCGGGACGTGGGCAATGACGGCAAGGCGCGCGACATCTACATCGGCGTGTACATGAAGAGCGACCCGTCTTCGGAACGCACGCTGTACCCGATATTGTCCGATCTGCTTTTTGAAGGCAATACCTTCGTGGATACCTTTGGCCTGATTGCCTTCATCAGTTCTGCCGGCAACGTGACCTTCCGCGACAACGTCTTTGTGAATAACACGCCGCGGCGCAAGCCGTTGCCGTTCCGGGCGAGCTTCTTCGTGACTCACGCCACCGACGTGCGCATTGTCAACAATCGCTATGTGGCCTCGCCGCTGGTGCCGGCGCCGGGTGTGTATAGCGATCCGGACACGGTCAAGGGGCTGATTGTAGAAGGCAATCTCATCGTCAATAAAAAAGAGTAGGGCGCTTTTGCCGCTGGCGAGGCGAACAATGCGAAAAAGTTTGAACGCAGTCATTGACTGAGCAATAAACAGGGTTGCAAAGGATGAATTCCATGACAAAAGTGATGTGTACGACCGCGTGTTGCCTGAGTGCCAGTGTTGGCTTGGCGGCGGAGACTATTCCGCTGCAGCAGCAGGCGGTGCCGCCGGTGTTCAACGCCGTGGATGTGCTGGTCCTCGGCGGTAGCAGCCGCGCCGTGGTGGCGGCCGCAGCGGCGGCAAAGCGCGGCCTGCGCGTGGCCTTGATCTCGTCGCGGTCCTATGTGGGCGAAGACCTCTGTGAGACATCCCGCTACGTCGAAATGGCTGACTACGCGCAGTCCGAACTGCCCCTGTTGCGTACAATGTGCCGTCCGCCGGAGCCCGTAAGCGGCCTGCCACCGACACTGCCTTTTACCTACGCGGCCAGTATGCCCTCAGCGGCGGTCCATGCCGACAGCAAGGACCAGAGCGTCCTGCGCAACCGCAAGCTGCTCGGCGCCGCGCAGGGCAGCGTGCAGTACGACGGCGATGTGGATATCGACATCACCCTGGAGAAAGAGACCGAGTTGGACAACGTCACGGTCTTCGCCTACCAGCGCGAGGACTTTATCGTCAAAACCGCTACGCTGTCAGTCCGCCAGGACGACGGCAACTACCGCGTGATCAGCAGCTTTGAAAATAGCCTACTGGATGAGCGTTTCTTCGACAAACCCAAGGCGTTGCGGATAGCGGCGCCGGGTTTGCGCGCGCGTCAGCTGCGTCTGAGTCTGCAGCGTCAAGCCGGCGTCAAGCGCTTGTTGCTGAGCGAAATTTGCGTGCAGACGCCAGCGATGGCGACCGGCGATGAGCCTCGCGCCGACAAGGCGTTACCGCCATACCCCATGCAGATCAAGCGGGCGTTGGACGCCGAGCTGCTGGACAACGGCGTGCAGTATCTGTACAACTCGCAGCTTGTCGGCTTGCTCAAAGACCAGGAAGGCGTTGTCAGTGGTGCGGTGATTGCAAACCGCTCGGGCTTGCAGAGCATTGCCGCCAAAGTACTCATTGACGCGACGGAGAACGCCATGCTGGTGCAGTTGGCTGACGTTGCCCTGCAGCCCCTGCCGGCTGGCGATTACGAGTTCACTCGCTACGTCCTGGGCGGCAGTGGCCCGGCGCCGGCGCAAGGCAGTGTCAGGCGCTGGCCTCATGACATTCAGATCACCGGTGGCCATGGCCGTTTGGAGCCGCTGCAGCCGGTATGGGAATACCGTTTCACGCTGCCGCTCAAGGAGCTCAGCGTGCAGGAAGTGATGGCCGTCGAACAGCAGTGCCGCGATTGGAGTTGGAGCTCGAACATCGTTGAGTACACGGGCCGTCTCAAGCATCGCGTGGCGAACCGTATTTTCTCGCAGCAGGCGAATGAACGCAAGGTGGCGGTGGACGAACTGGACCTGGCGGCGTTCCAGCCGGCGGCGCTGAGTAACGTGCTGGTGTTGAGCCACAGTGCGGACCTTTGCGATGACATGCAGGAAGCCATGCTGAATATTGAAACGTCGCTGCGCATTGGCACGCGCGTTGGCAAGCATGCGGCGACGTTGGCGATGGGCCGAGTGCAAGCCGAGGCATTGGCCACGGGTGCGGGCCTGCCGGCGGTGACGACGCGCTATCGCGTGCAGCCATTGCGGACGCCGCATCGTTTTGGTGATGGTGGTCCGGCCGTGACCATGGACCTGCCGGTGCTGGGCAACTGGGATGTCGTGGTGGTTGGTGGCGGCACGGGCGGCGGGCCGGCGGCCATTGGTGCGCTGCGCCATGGTGCCAAGACGCTGCTGCTCGAATACCTCAATGAGCTGGGCGGTACCAGCACGGCCGGCGGCATCACCCGCTACTACTATGGCCATATCTGCGGCTTCACGGCTGAGATGGACGCCGCTATTGGCAAAGTGCCCGGCACGCCGGACTGGAACCGCATCGACAAGGGTGAGTGGTACCGCAAGGAAATCCGCAAGCAGGGTGGCGACATCTGGACCTCGTCGCTGGTCTTCGGCGCCGTGCTGGACCAGTCCGGCAAGCTCAGCGGTGTCTGCGTGGCGACGCCGTTCGGCCCCGGCATCGTCCTGGCCAACAGCGTCATTGACTCCACTGGCAACTCTGATATCGCCGCTGCTGCCGGTGCCGAATGCCAGGACCAGGACATGGAACTCGGCGTGCAGGGCACGGGCCTGTCGCCCCTCAAGCCCGGCGAGCACTACGTCAATACCGACTACATGTTCAGTGACGACAGCGACATCATTGATCTCTGGCGGACTTTCGTCCTTGGCCGCGAGCGCTTCAAGCACGCCTATGACCTCGGCCAGCTCATCGCCACCCGCGAACGCCGGCGCATCGTCGGCGACTTCATCGTGTCGCCGCTGGACATCTACAACCAGCGGACCTACCCGGATACCATCTGCGTGTCACGCAGTAACTTCGACTCGCATGGCTACACCGTTCACCCCCTATTCACCATCAAGGGGCCGGATCACGCCGCGGTCTTCGCGGACTTGCCTTTCCGGTCGCTGTTGCCACGCGGCGTCGACGGCTTGCTGGTGACTGGCCTGGGCATCAGCGGTCATCGCGATGCCATGCCAATCCTGCGCATGCAGCCCGACGTGCAGAACCACGGCTACGCCGCCGGCGTGGCGGCTGCCATGGCCGCGGCCAGCAAGAAGTCCCTGCGGGATATTGACCTCAAGGCCCTGCAGCGGCATTTGGTCGCCATCGGCAATCTGCCGGAGCGCGTGCTGACGGACGTGGACAACTATCCGCTGCCGCAGGCGACACTTTCCGCCGCCGTCGAACAGCTCGATGACGACTGGCGCCGGCTGAGCGTCGTGCTGGCCGATCCCGAGAGGTCGTTGCCACTCTTGCGCGATGCCTGGCGCAGCGCCGAGCTGCCGGAGCAGAAGCTGCGCTACGCGCATATGCTGGGCATGCTAGGCGACAACACCGGCTTCGACACGCTGCTTGCTGCCGTGCAGGCCGCCGAAGACTGGGATGACGGCTGGAATTACCGCGGCATGGGGCAATTCGGTCCGAGTCTATCGCTGCAGGATAGCATGATCATCGCCCTGGGGCGCATTGGCGATCGTCGCGCGCAGGACGCCATTCTTGCCAAGACGAAGAGTCTATCGACCAAGCACAAATTCTCGCATTTCCGGGCGGTGTCGTTGGCTTTGACGCAGGTGGGCGACCAGCGTGCGGCGGCGGTGCTGGCCGAGCTGCTCAAGCAGCCCCGCATGAGTGGACACGATCAGCCGATCACGTCCGACCCGCGCAGTTTTGCCGAAATGGCCAATCCCGACTACCGGCGCACCGAAGAGCTCCGCGAGATTTTCCTCGCGGCAGCACTCTATCGCTGTGGCGATGTGGACGGCATGGGCAAGGCCATCCTCGAACGCTATGCCCAGGACGGCCGCGGCATCTACGCCCGCCACGCCAAGTATGTGCTCACAAATCCCTGAGGGCGCGTTCAGCCCGAGGAACAACAGGAGGCCAGTGACGACATGGCGCACGTCATTCATGCTCTGTGGCTGTTGCCGGCGTTGTTTCTAGGGCTGAGCGTCAGCAGCGGTCGCTTTATCTACCTGGCTGGCTTTACGCCGTCGTTGCTACTGCTGGTCGGTCTGGCGATGGCCTTCGGTCGGCGGCCGGCGCTGTGCCACTGGTGGCTGGCCTTTGGCGGTTTAGCGGCGACCATGATCGGCGACTACTTCCTGGCCTATCGCGGTGCGCGCCTGGACTCCCTGCAATTCATCTTTGGCATCTGCGGGTTTTCCCTGGCGCAGTGCTGCTGGATTGGCTTTTTTCGCGCTCATGGCCGCCTATCGTGGAAGTGCGCGTTGGGCTTGGCGCTGGGCATCGGTGTGCTCTATGGCGCGCGGCTGGTGCCAGCGGCCCCCGGGGCGCTGCTGGCTTTTTTCATTGGTCTGTATTCGCTGCTCTCGATTATCAGCTTCAGCAGCGCCTGTGGGCTGAGCGATCGCCTGCCCGGTAAGAGCGCGTGGATCGTGGGCATTGGCGCGCTGCTGTTTTCCGATGTGATGATTGGCCTGGGCGCCATTCTCAAGATTCGCTACTGGGGCCGTTGGATCGGTGGCACGTACTTGCTGGCGCTGGTAGCCGTCACCTTGGCTTTGGTGCAGGGTGCACATGGGACGTCCTGTGGCCATACCCGCCGCCGCCGCTACTTGCGCTGGAGTCCTTGGGGGATCTTTGCGGGCGCACTCGGATCACTGGCCTGCTTTGTCGCCGCTGCTTGGCGTATGCCTGGCGGGCCCTACCAGCCGACCCGTCGCATGCTGAGCTATCTGGGCCGGATCACCCTCAATGGGCAGCAGTACGCGCCCAGTCATTTTCTTTTCGGCTTTGGCTTGATTATTGCTGTGCTGGCCGTCGCGATCTTTTATCCGGCGCTGGGCGTATTGGTGCGGCGACGCTGGCAGAAGGAGCTGATCAGCTGGTCTGGCGCAGTGCATTGCGCGGGCTTGCTGATCATCTTTTTTGTGCCGGAAGACCTGTCCATGCTCCTGCATAATGCCGGCTGCAGTCTGGCCGTCGCCGGCGCGGCCGTCACCGCGTGGGTCATCTGCTGCTACAGCCAACGATTGGGCGTGAAGGTGCGCATCGGTGCTCTCGCGTGGATGCTGGCGCTGACCGCCGTATTCTGCACGTTCCTCCTTTTGCATAAACTGCGCATCTGCCCATTCGCGCCATACGTGCCAACCTGCCAGAAGCTGCTTATTGCCACCTACTTGACCTGGCTCGCAGGCCTCGCTATTGCATTGCTCAAAACACACAAAAAAGGCTCGGTTGCTCACACGAAGACGTGACGTAAGGGGTCTGGGGGGCCGCCCCATTTTTTTCTCACGCGAAGCCGCGAAGCCGCGAAGAAGACAAAGGCAAAGAAGGGCGGCCTGTCTTGCCGCTGCGCGGCAATTCACGCCGCCGATAAAAAGGCGCGAATTTGTGGAGGCTGATCTGGGGAGCTGACTCTTTTTTTCTCACGCGAAGCCGCGAAGCCGCGAAGAAGACAAAGGCAAAGAAGGGCGTCGTGTCTTGCCGCTGCGCGGCAATTCACGCCGCCGATAAAAAGGCGCGAATTTGTGGAGGCTGATCTGGGGAGCCGCCCCATAACGGAAGGTCTCCGTAGCCGCACGCCATGCCGTGCGTAATCGGTCACCCATTGATAATGGCGGCCAAGCATACCGCCGATGTCAATCCCAGGTAAGCAAGTGAGTTCCATTGCCCCTTTTGCCCCAGTCAGCTTCGCCGACTGGGGCAAAAGGGGCCGAGGAACACGAACATGGTCGCCGTTGTACCCAGGGCGGTGCACGCTTTCAGCGTGCTTGCCCTGGGCTGGTATGTTTCGCGCCTTCAGCGCTTCTGCCGCTTCGCGGCCAGGGGAACGGGCACGTTTGACTCAGCCAGAAGTTCTATGGCTCAATTATCAATGGGTGACCGATTGCTGCCCGGCGGCTTTTTTTGCGTTTTTTTATTTGACAAGCCGTGGTGGTGGGTTATTGTTGTCTCTGTTTGAGTTAAATACAATTAACCAGGAGTTAATAAAAAACTATGGCCTCATTGCCGATTCAGTCCATTGAGCATGCGTTTCGGGTCTTGGACCAGCTGGGGCAAGGCGGGTCGAATCTGAGTAGTCTGAGTCAATCGCTGGGTCTGAGTGCACCGGGCACGCTGAAGATCGTAAAGACGCTTGAGGCCTTGGGGATGATCTGCCAGGGCGCTGACAAGCGTTATGAGCTGTCGGTTGGTTGCGGGAAATACGCACGGGCCTATTGCGTGCAGCATCCGTTGCGGGAGTTGGCCCGGCCGGTGTTGGAACGGCTGGCGCTGCTGGCGAATGACCGGGTGGTGTTGTCGGTTTTGCAGGGTAGCTTGCAGTCCACCTTATTGGTCGTAGATCCCCGCCAGGGTCTGCGCCATCCCGAGCTGGAGATACCGCACGGGCCGCATCCCAGTTTGCAGTTGGCGACGGGGCGGGTGCTGCTGGCGCATGCGCCATGGGAATGCGCGCTGGAGCAGCTCGCATTGTATCCGGCGGCGTACCTGCCGGCGGATGTTCGCGACGAGGATGGCTTAATGAAGCTGCTGGCGGCGGTGCGCCGTGACGGCTATGCGCTGGTGCCGACATCGCAGTTGCAGGTGACCTACTCGGCGGTGCCGGTACATGGCCATGGCGGTGCCGTGGTAGCGGCGTTGGGTATGCATATTACCGCACCCAAAAATACTGATGATTCACTGGCGTTGGCGCGGCAGGCCGCCGCGGAACTTGCCAATGTGATGGTTCCATAAAAAAGCAGGAAAGGCAGTAGGGACATGAGCACGATTATCGAAGCGGCGAGAGAATTACCGGTCATTGACGAGGTCGATGTGGTGGTTGCCGGCGGCGGTCCGGGTGGTTTTCCCGCGGCGGTAGCGGCGGCGCGGCGCGGTGCGCGCGTGTTGCTGATTGAGCGTTACGGCATTCTCGGTGGCCTGGCCAGTGGCGGCATGATGGGCCCGCTCTTCGGTTACGCCTACCGCAAGACCGACTTGATTCTCGGTGGCATACCGGTCGAGATCCTCGAGCGGCTCAAGGCTCTCGGCGGCGTGCGGCCGGACTATATCTATCAAAAGGGCGCCGTTCAATTCTTCCCGGAGATGGTCAAGCACGTTGCTGACCACATGGTGGTGGAATCCGGTGCAAAATTGCTCTTGCACGCGTGGGTGGTGGACGTTGTGCGCCAGGGCGATCACATCGACGCCGTGATCATCGAGAGCAAATCCGGCCGCCAGGCTGTCCGTGCCAAGTACTTCATTGATGCGACCGGCGATGGCGATCTGGCGTATCGCCTGGGCTGCGACTACAGCAAGGGCCGCCCTGCCGATGGCAAGACGCAACCCATGGGGACCAAATTCCGCATCGGCGGTGTCGATATGGCCAAGGCTAAGGAACACGATAAGGAAAGCCGCGAGTTCGTCGCCAAGGCCATTGATGAGAAACGTATTCCGTCCTACCACACTTTCGCCGGGGAAGTCAGCGACCAAGGCATTACGCTGCGTCCTGATGAATCGACTCCGACTGTCACGCGTTGCGCCGGCGATGCCACCAACGTGTATGACCTTACCCGCGCGGAGGTCAATATTCGCCGCGATACGCTGGCTATCGTGGATTTCTACCGGCAGTTCGTGCCGGGCTACGAAAACTGCTATCTCATGGAAACGCCCTTTGCGGTCGGCGTGCGTGAAACCCGGCAGATCATTGGCGAGTATGTCCTGACGGGCGATGACGTGCTCAACAGCCGCCGTTTCGATGATACGGTCGCCCGCGGCTGCTGGTTCCTGGATATTCACTGTCCCCTCGGGCGTTCCTGCGGCCGCAGTAATCTGTGTGACAAGCGCTGCGCGATCAAGCCGGATTGCATCATGAAAACCAAGTACCCCGATCAGCTTTTCGACAATATGTTCGGGTTCAAGCTCTCTGATGAAAACATGTGGTACGACATTCCGTATCGCTGTTTTGTGCCGAACAAGTCGTCGAATCTGCTGGTGTCGGGCCGTTGTCTGTCGGCGGATAGCGGCGGCATGTCGTCCGCGCGGGTGATCGCGACTTGCTTCGCCATGGGCGAGGCCGTCGGTGCTGCCGCCGCGCAGTGCGTCAAGAAAGGCATTGCGCCGCGAAAGGTCGATGTAAAAGCCCTGCAGGACGATCTCCGCAGCGCGAACGTGCCGCTGTAAAACGGCGTTTTTATCCGCAGATTTGCGCAGATTCACGCGGAATATGGCGTCGTGTCTTGCCGCTGGCGCGGCAAGACACGACGCCGCTTTATTTTTTGTCTCACGCGAAGGCGCGAAGGCGCGAAGAAGAAGAGGGAAGGCGCGATGATTGATTATCTCGCGCGGCTTCTGTAGCCGCACGGCATGCCGTGCGGCTATTTTTTTGATGGCTTCACTCGGTAACGCGGATGCATTCGATGCCGAAGGAGTCGGCAATTTTGACGATGGTTGAAGCGTGGTGGCCGACGCCGAGGGCGAAATGGTGCGTGGGTCCGCTGAGGCACCAGCGTTTGAGGAAGGTGCGCACATCGGGAGCAAAGCGACCGTGGGTGTTGGTGTTGCCGGTAGGGGGGATGGGGCCAGGCATGGATTCGCCTTCGGCGACGATAAAGCGCAGACGGCCGTGATCATTGACGCTCACGCTAAGCATGGTGATCGGGCCAGTCTTGATATTGAATTCCACGCCGGCGCCTGAGCCGGGCTTGCCGTGGTACTTCTTCAGACTGCGGATGACGGGCTTGCCGTCGGCGATATTGAGGTGATGGGGGCCGTCGTGGCCTACCAGGACGGTATCACGCTCGAAGTCAATGGGGTGGAATTCGGCGAAGCTGCCGCCGATTTCGAGGCGGTCCATGATGAGCATGGCCACGCAGGTCTTGATATCGAATTCGCCGCACATAGGGAAGCCGGCGGCGGTGAGCAGCGAGTTGCCGACGATGAAGTTGGTGACGAGCTTGCGGGTGACCGAGTCCGGTTCACCCTCGTAGTAGTAAGCCAGGCCGTCGAGGGACTTCTCGGTGATGTATTTTTCCAGGGTGACAGCGACGACGGCGGCGGTCTCCAGATCGGCGTCGGTGAGTTTTTCGGTGAGGGGGTCGGAGACGGGCACAGGCGTATCGAAGAAGGCGAGGATGCGCTTCTTCATATCGGTGACGTCCTTGCCGGCGGGATCGACGCTGCGGTAGATGGGCAGCATCTGATCGGCTTCGCACTGGACGATGTGGCAGCCGAGCTGCGCGGTGAGTGAGCTGGGGTCGGTCTGCATGTCGAGCATGGCTTCGAGGACATGGCCCATGTGGCCGAGGCGCGCGTGGCGCAGATCGTGGCGCACGTGGGCGATGCGGCACCACTCGGCAAGAGCGGCGTCGGCATCGGGGTCACCATCAAGCTGGCCGATAATGACATCGGCGACGGGGCGCCCCATGCGCACGGCCACGCCGGTGAATTCCGGCACGGAGCAGTAATCGTCGTTGCAGAGCTGCATGTAGGTCGTGCCGTGCGCGTAGTCCATGGCCTTGAGTGGCTGCAGGGCCACCAGCACCACCGGGCAATTCATTTCCCTGACGATGGCGCCGAAGGTCGCGCTGGTACCGTAGGTGACCATGTCAACGAAGAGCACGTCGGGATCAGCCGCCTTGATTTTGGGCAGCACCTCGTAGGCGCGTTGCGCGCAATCGACCATGCCGAAGTCGCTGACCGTGACCTGGTTGGCTTCGAGTTTCTTTACCAGCTGGGCGCTTTTGCCCAGCAGCTCATCGAGCAGTCCTGGAAACTGCTGCCAGTAGGTGTCCAAGCCAATCGAGAACATCGCCACATTGGCACGAAGGGGCTTGCGGCGGGGAATGATGGGGTTGTTCATGGTATCTTTCTCCAAGTGGATATTTGACGGTGAAATACGGCGCGGTTTGGCTAAGGGACTGTTCGACAATAACGTTTACAGCTATACCTAGGCGCGTTGAAAGCGTGCAACATAGCAGCTAGGGGTTGCGCTGGGCGGCACCCCAGGAACACGTCTTTCATATCGATGCAATATGAAAGAATGCGATTTTGCATGCAAGAAAAGTGAGTTCCATTGCCCCTTTGGTCCCAGTCAGCTTCGCCGACTGGGGCCAAAGGGGCCGAGGAACACAAGCATAGTCGCCGTTGTACCCAGGGCGGCGCACGCTTTCAGCGTGCTTGCCCTGGGCTGGTATGTTTCGCGCTTTCAGCGCTTCTGCCGCTTCGCGGCGATGTACATGCTGGCGGTGGCAAGGCATTTCATCATAGAGCGTTTGCGTTGAAAAGTGTAAACGTAATTAGTGAAAGGCTACTAACGACTGCTTTTACCACTCCGCGTGGAAGACGCCATTGACGCCTGTGAAGACGGCGCAACGGCCGTAGGGCGTGTCTTCCCAAGTAGGGGTAAGAAAATTGTCAGTAAGCATGCTCCAGCCGCCATTTTTGCTGGTGGTGAAGGCCAGTTTTTTGCCGGCGTCTTTCGGCGGGAAGAAACGCACTTCGGCATTAATCAGGCCGGTGTAATGCCGGCGGCTGTGGAAGCCCTGGTAGGCCGGCCACATGATTTTGGCGCCAATTACGGACGGCGCGTCCTGGCGGACAAAACAGCGGCATTCCTGGTGCACGCATTTGGCGGGCTGCCAAAGCGCGCAGCCGTTTTTGAGGCGCGTTTCCTGCTCGGAGAGGATTGGCGCGCCCATAGGCGTATTGGCTAGGACGGTCGCGGTGGTGTCCGGCGCAAAGACGGCGAAGCGGAAGCCATTGTCGTGGCGGGACAGATTGATGCGCGGCAGCAGGGAGTCGGGCCGATAGCCTTGTTCGCGGAACTGCCAGCCAAAGCAGGGCAGCATGTAGCGTATCAGGCGCTCGCTGGGGTAGGCGACGGAAGGCTGCTGCAGGCGGATGTCGCGGCCCTTGCCGACGTCTGGGGAGCAAGGCGACAGCGACCGCACATAGCCGATCTTGGCGCCATTGGCCAGCGTGCTGAGCTGCGCCAGGACGCGCTTGACGCCGCTCTGGCTGGCGCTGGCCAACACCTGCGCGTTGCTGCCCGCCGCCGGTACTTCCACCAGGCCACCGCCATTGAACTGTGGCACAACCTGCAGGACCCGCGCCACCGCGCCATTTTCGTAGAGATCTTCGGCCAGACTGGTTTCGACGCTCACTTCGCCGGTAAGCGGCTCAGCGAGGGCCAGGCCGAGCCACTGGCGCAGTTCAGCGATGGCCGCGACTGCCGGCCCGTAGAAGAGGACGCTGCCGCCGAGATCGCTGACTTTTTTCAGGGCCGCCAGCAGGTCGGCGTTGACGCCGGAGATTGGCACGACGAGCAGTTGCTGGGCCAGCAGGGCGGGCTGGGTGGCGGCGATAGCCTTGAAACTGTCGCTGCTGACGACGGTATTCAGCGGCAGGCCATTCTGGATGGCCGCGCCGAGGAACCAATCTTCACTGAAAATGGGCGCTGGGTCGGGATTGGCGCCGTGGACGCGCTCGTCGTATTCGGTAAAGGGATAGAGCCAGAGGAAGGGCGCGATAGCGTCCGGGGCGTTGTCAAAGGCCTCCATGAGGTGCGGAATAACTTCGTTGGGAACTTGATCGGGCAGGCGGCCCAGCGTGTCGTCAACGGACAGGAAGGAGATGGTGTCGGGAATTTCCACTTTGCCTTGGCGGTTGACGCGGCTGATGGACAGGGGCAGGAAGATGTCCCAGGGCTCGCGGCCATAGCGGTCCAGCCAGGGGCTATTGTAGAACCACGGGTCATGCGTGTAAAAGCGGAAGGGGAATTTGCTGCTGGGCACTTCGCAGATGTGGCTCATCCACGCCGCCAGCTCCACGCCGGTATTGAAGTTGAGCGCCGCCCAGGGTGAGTTCACCGGCGGTGCAACATTGTAGCTGTTATAGATCTGCCGCAGCGGGCAGCTGTCCGAAGCGATTTCCAAGCCAGCGGAGAAATTGCTGCCGCGGGTTTCGATGACCACGCCGGGGGCGTTGTTGGTGAAGTCGTTCCAGAAATCGATCATATCCTGAGCGGCCTGCGGGGCTTTTTCGGGGTAGAACTGCTGTTTGTCAAAGAGTGCGCCGGTGATGCCCCAGGTTTCGTGTCCGAAGCCCATGCCATTGGAGAGCCAGATGTAGTCGAAGCCGAGATCATTGGCGAAGCAGTGGAACTGCCGGCCGAGGAAGGTCCCGAGGGTGATGCCTTCGGGAATGCCGTCGGGAAAGCCCGCGTAGGGCTTGGGGTCGGCGTGGAGCTTGGCGGTACAGACCACGAAGCTGTTGGGATACATGGTGTGAGCCTGAGCAATCTCTTTATGTCGTGAGTACTTGAAGTCGGAGATGGAGAATTCCGGTCCGTTGTCAAAGGTCGCACCAATGCGGATGGGCTTGCCAGTGATGCGGGCGCCGACCTCTTTGAGCACGGCCGTGAGTTGTTTCAGCCAAGCGTAGGTGCGCGGAGCGGCGTCGGGGCGGTACTTTTTGGGGAAGAGATGGCTGTTTTCGCGTGTGCGTGGGCTAGGGTTTTCGGGGACCAGTGGTCCGGGGTTGGCGACGCCGATCCAGTAGGCCCATTCCATGGACTGCTGCAAATCGCCGCTGTACTGCAGAATCTCGCTGCCGTCGGCATTCCAGAGCATGACCGACACCATATCGGCGTTCTTGGTCAGTGGCAGCCACTGCTGGAACATGATTTCCGCGACGCGGATCATCTCGGCTTCGCTGTCGTTGTAAAAGGGCTTGCTACTCAGTTCCAAGGTGACATTTTTCAAGTGCATGACGGGCCTCCAAGTTTGGTGGATGACGTCTCAACGCGCTACAAAAACGCGCTCTTTAAGCAGACAACGGCTACAATAGCCGCACAATCGAACCGCGCTTGGAGAATCAATTAGTAGGGGGGCGATTTTTGGAAAAAGTTTCACCCAGTCCAAAAGATTGTTTGGGGGTAGGTTGTAGCTGCGCCACAGGTATCAAGGCGGTTTGTCTTAAGAGAATATCATACAGCAATAACGAGGGTAATCGGTCACCCATTGGTAATGGCGGCCTCAGGGGACGCCAGGGACCAGTGGGACTGATTGGCGGCGCGGTTCTGGGGCGAGGACTCACGTCTCATACGGCATGATCCCATGGGTTGGACTGTGGGGACTCAAGGGACGCTGGGGATTGACGCCTTGACGCTGGAGACCGGTTGGGGACGCCTTGATGCAGAGGGCCGGTTGGCGCGGCGCAGGGAACCGATGGGACAGGTTGGGCCTAGACGAACGAGCTGATGAAGTCGATATGGACGGAAAGTTTGGGGTCGTGAGCTCGGAGGGCCTCGGTAAGCTTGGCGTTGATGGCGTCCTGTGAGAGCGGGTAGTTGCGAGGAATGAGCAGGTGGAAGTGCAGAACGGGGCCGGCGCTGGGGGCTGCAGCAGCATTGGCGTTGGCACCGTTTGCGGCGGTGCTGTTTGCGGCAATACCGTTGGCCGTGGCATCGTCGGCTGGGGCTTTG
>JAQWBY010000365.1 GCA_028706165.1 Lentisphaeria bacterium
GCCCAATCGGCGACAAATCCACGGTTTGCAGATGATCCCGTCCGATGAAATTTCCTGCCGAAATCGTTTCTTACCTTCTCAAAAATGGTAACTTGGCCTGCAGATGAATTTTTGGATAGGACGGGATCAGCCAGACGTCAACACGGGTACTGTCGTCGGAAATTTCGACCTTGGAGACAGTCCAGGGCGATGGCGGATTAATCACGCGTTGATAAAACGATTCCAAGTTCATGGTGGACTCCCGTGGCTCAGGGTGAATGACGAGGTCAAGTGATTGACTGGGCATTGCGTGGCCACGAGATAATGAAACACAAAAATGAACGGGTGCAACAAAAGTGAAGGCATTCCTGCAATAACAACAAAAACCGAGACAGAAGAATGCCCCGACTGCCTTCCATACAAATTGACATGGAAAGCTGGGTGGGCATCATAATTTGACTATTAATTGATCGTGATTATCAACATGTTACACTATTTTATGCGTACAATTAGCTAGCGTTTTTGCCCCACGTGACAAGGCGTTGTCGTGATTCCGAGCACAAAACGTCGAAAAATCTACCCACAAAATTTCCGGAAGAGCCAGGAAAAATTGGGTGCCTGATTATCAGTCACTTACGCCCTGTGTCTAAATTCGGGGGTGACACAGCTTTTGTCAGAGCGGGTTGAGATTCTGAGACGGTCGGGGCGCGGCGAGATGACGAAAGCGGCGAAAACTGTGGTCGCTGAGACGTTTTGAGCAGGGAATTCAGGCACAAAAAAAGCGCCAAGCCGTTAAGCCTGACGCTTTTGCAGATTTGGTGGTGGAGGACTCTACGCAAAACACAAAGTCCCTCTATAGCCACGGAACTCAGGTCGGATATGGCTGTCCTGAGGTCAAATCCAAGCCACTTATGCCGGCATCGCCAATGATGCTTGCGTCTCGACACCACGGCAGCACCGCTGAAATATGGGCACGTCAAAATATGCTGTATCGAAGCATATTGATCTCTCAAGCGCTGGCGCCTATGGATAACCCTCGTCGTGCGATCAGCAGGTCTACTAGTACAAAATGAGCCACTGGTCCTAGTTCAATTGAAGCGCCGCCTCGTTCCCCGTCGTCAAAGTTGCCCACGGCCAAGGTGCCCTACAGTCATCAATTGCTTTCTGAACTGCCAGTTAACCCCTGCCATTTTTTTTGAGACACGCCTCAAATGACAAGTTGAAAGTGATTATATCAAATGATATAGTCTTTTCAAAACAGCTTGATTTACAGGAGGAAACAGCGGAAAGAGATGGCGAAAAGACTGACAGAAGACTATCCGGAACGGATCAAGAATCTGCGGGCGAAGCTGGGACTGACGCAGGTCGCCTTAGCGGAACGCCTTGGTGTCTCGTTTCCCACGGTCAACCGATGGGAGAACGGCAAGTCCCGTCCATCCCAACTCTCCTGGCAGGCCTTGCTGGACCTGAGCAAGGAAGACGAAGGCAGGGCTGAGGCTGCCCAAGGATTGGAGAGCGCCGAGCCGGAGCCGCCGCCGTATACGGCCGAGCCGCCGCTACTGGACTTCACCGCCAAGCCAGAAGTTGTTCGCGTGTTGGTGGAGGGGGAACGGCTGTCGTTTGGCCATCTGGCCAATCCGACGTTTGCCACGGAGATATCCAGTATTGACCCCTTGCCGCACCAGCGCATTGCGGTGTATGATCGCATGTTGCCCCAAACGCGGCTGCGTTTTTTGTTAGCTGACGACGCGGGTGCGGGCAAGACCATCATGACCGGATTGTATGTGCGCGAGATGCTCTCTCGGCGCCTACTGTCCCGGGTGTTGATTGTGCCACCGGCCGGGCTGGTCGGCAACTGGCAAACGGAGCTGCAACTGCTTTTCAACCTGCCATTTCGCATCGTCAGTGGGCAGGACGCCAAGAACGGCAATCCCTTCACCGGTTCTGGTAGCGACAGGGTTATCGTCAGCGTCGACACCTTGGCGGGCGACAACGTCTTCGCCAGGCTGACGGAGGAGTCGGTGGCGCCTTACGAACTGGTGGTTTTTGATGAGGCTCACAAACTGTCATGTGATCGAGGTGCCGATTTGCGCGTGCGCAAGACCGGCCGTTACCAGCTTGCTGAAGCCATCGCGGGTGTCTACACGGGCGACAAAGGCTGGCAGCTGCCTTGGCACGCGCATCACCTGTTGTTACTGACGGCCACTCCGCACATGGGCAAAGATTATCCCTACTACGCCCTATGGCGTTTGCTGGAGCCAGAAGTCCTGAGCACCCCGGAAGCCTTCGAACACTTTCCCGCCGACCGTCGGCAGCACTATTTCATACGCCGCACCAAGGAGGAAATGCTTCGCTTGGATGGTCAGCCCCTCTATCCCGTCCGTCAGTGCGACACCCTGGGTTATGATCTGTCGCCAGACGAAATTGGCGAGCAACGACTCTACGACGAAACCACCGAGTACCTGCGCCATGTGTACAATAAAGCGAAAGTACTCAACCAGTCCGCCGCGCGACTGGCCATGGGCGTATTCCAACGCCGTCTCGCCAGCTCCACCTACGCGCTGCTCTGTTCCTTCGAACGCCGCATCGCCAAACTGGACCTGGTGATCGCTGACATCCAAGCCGGCCGACTGAGCATTGAACAGCTGCTGACCTTGCAACGCCGCATCAAGGACGACGCCGACGTCTTTGACGCAAAAGCGGCCGACGAGGAAAGCGGAAGCAATGACCGCGAAGAAAACGAAGCCGCTGAGGACATCCTGCTCGGCGGCGTGATTGCCGAGTCGCTGGCCGAATTGGTCGCCGAGCGGGAGCAGGTCGTCGCCCTGCTCCAGCTGGCGCAGCAGGTGTATAATGCCGGGGTCGAGTCCAAATTTGACAAATTGCGCGAATTGCTTACGGACAGCCGCTATTCCCAGGAGAAGATGCTCATCTTCACCGAACATCGTGACACCATGGTCTTTTTGGAGCGTCGTCTTGGCGGGCTGGGCTATGCGGAGCACATCGCCCACATTCATGGCGGCATGCATTACCGGGATCGGCAGCAACAAATTGAGCGCTTCCGTTTGCCCGTCGCGAAAGGCGGTGCCCGGCTGATGGTGTGTACCGATGCCGCCGCCGAGGGCGTCAACCTCCAGTTCTGCTGGATCATGGTGAACTATGACATTCCGTGGAATCCCGCGCGGCTGGAACAGCGCATGGGGCGTATTCATCGCTATGGCCAAAAACACGACCCCGTCGTCATCGTCAACCTCGTGGCACCGGCCACCCGCGAGGGACGGGTACTCAAGACCCTGCTTGACAAGCTTGAAAAAATCCGCAAACAGCTGAAGTCCGACAAGGTCTTTGATAGCATTGGCCGCATTTTTGCCGGCGTATCCATCAAGCAGTACATGGAACGCGCTCTCGCGGACGGCGCGGATGCGGTCGCCAAGGAGCTTGATGGACAGCTCAGCAAAGAACAGGTGAAGGCCATTGAGGAGACAGAGCGGCGACTCTACGGCGATGGCGGCGATGTCAAGAAGGAGCTGCCGCGCCTGCGCGAGGGCCTTGATCACGAGCTATTCTTCCGCCTGCTCCCCGGCTACGTCCGTCGTTTTGTCGAAGGCGCCGCCCCGCAGCTTGGCATCGGGCTCGATGGCGATCTGGGCGAGACCTTCAACTTCGTCTCGGCTGGCAAAGGCGCTGCCGACCCATTGTTTGAGGTGATGGACAGCTATCCGGCCGACATGCCGCGCCACCTTTCGGTCCTTCGTCCGGCCGACCGGGCGTCTTGCATCTGGATGCATCCCGGCGAACCGGTTTTTGAGCGCTTCCGGGAGCTGGTGCGTGTGCGGCTCGGGCGTGATGCCCTGCGCGGCGCCGTCTTCGTCGACCCCACGACTGACAAGCCCTACCTGTTCCATGTGGCCCGCCTGACTGTGGTGCTCAAGGCCGACCCGGAGCTCGGCGAACTAGCCCAGGAGGAAACCGTCATCTGCCGGCTCGTTGGCGTGCGCCAGACCGAAGGCGCGGATATTGCGCTGTGCCCCGTGGAGCACCTGCTGCTCCTGCGTGGCGGCGAAGGCCTGCCTGCTCAGGCGCAGCGCCTGGCAGTG
>JAQWBY010000366.1 GCA_028706165.1 Lentisphaeria bacterium
AACTGCGAGGAAGCCGTGGTCTTTCACGACTGCTCGCACCTCTCCATGATCCACCACATCGTCGCCCAGCATGACCAAAAAATCATCACCACCACCCGCGGCACGCTCTTCGGACACAAACCCGGCCCCTGCTTCGTACAGATCGACACCGTCGATATCGAAGGCGGCCACGGCATCGAACCAGTCGTGTCACAAATGACCCACGGCGTCTTCGATCCCGACAACCGCCTCCACGGCTCGGTCACCTGGCATGTCCCCTGGGGCAAAAAAGAATTCGCCGTCGAAGGCGGCGCGCATTTCAAAACCACGCCCTTCAGTAATTAAGCCGATGGACGCCGCGTGATATGCTTGGGTAATCGGTCAGTGACCACCCCGGTGTTTTCCCCACCGGGGTGGTCACTCCTATGAAACACGCTGCCGCAAAGGTCGGCGGAAATCAAGGTCGGATGGCTGGGCGGCGGCGGGCCGTGGGTTTCCTGCAAATTGTCCCAGCGAAGCGCCGGGGTGGTCACTGACCGATTACATGCTTGGCCTCGCGGAAAGTCTTTCCGACTTGATGGCAACTGAATCACGTGTATTGTGCTGCATCCCCTGTTCATAACATTCACCACCCAACCCCCCGGAGGACACCATGGACTTCAACAAACTGGCCGAAACCCGCTACTCACTGCGCAAATTCAGCGACCGCGCCGTCACCAAAGACACCCTCAATCGCATTATCCACGCCGCCCAGGTCGCCCCCACCGCCTGCAACAACCAGCCGCAGAAAATCTTCGTCGTGCAGTCCGCCGACGCCCTCGCCAAACTCCGCCAGAGCACGCCCTATCACTTCAACGCGCCCGTGCTTCTGGTCGTCTGCTACGACCGCACCAAGACCTGGAAACGCGCCTGCGACGGCCAGTGCAGCGGCCTCGTCGACGCCAGTATCATCACCACCCACTTGATGCTCCAAGCCGCCGAACTCGGCCTCGGCACCACCTGGGTCGGCAGCTTCGATCCCACCAAGGCCGCCAATGCCCTCGACCTCCCCGCCAATATCGTCCCCGTTGCCATCCTGCCCCTCGGCTATCCCGCCGCCGACGCCGCACCAGCAGCCATGCACACGTCCCGCAAAGACGTCGCCGAAACCGTCACCTGGCTCTGAAAACTACGAACATCAGCCACGACTCAATACATAACCCGTCACCAAACACCGACGTCCCTGCGGTTTTCGGCCCAAAGGGCCGCACCATGCATAACCCGGGATGAGGTGCCCGGCGGACGCCGCAGCCCGAGGTTTGACAGCAACCTAGAATTGCGCCCGGAGGGCACCACAGTGGTCGGGTACGTTGCGTCCCACCACGCCCGTCTCCCAGCCGTGGTGCGGGCGTCCCGCCCGCACCGTCACGAGAGGTTAGCTCCTCGCACGACACCCGAACAGCCCCACGCTGACGTTCCCGACCTGTCCCCTCCCGCGTCCAGGTTCCGACCGTGATGCGAGCATCGCCCCGGGGCGGTGCCGCGAGGGCACCACATCCGCCCAGCATGTCGCGTCCCACTGCGACAGCGAGAGACATGCCGTGCATCCGTTATCTATCACTCCTATGAAACCGATGCTCTTCATTTAACGGTATCCATAGCAACCTTTTCTCGTCGTGCATTTCCGCCGCGCAGCGGCAGAAGCGCTGAAAGCGCGATCTATGATAGCCCAGGGCAAGCGACGCCGAAGGCGGAGCGTCGCCCTGGGTAGAGCGCAAGTATTGTTCGTGTTCCTCGGCCTCTTTGGCCCCAGTCGGCGAAGCTGACTGGGGCCAAAGAGGCAATGGAACGATGTGTCTTCCCTTTCCTGTACCTAAGCGCCCGACACGGTGTTTTTTAGGTCGCCCCTACAGGGCTCCTTTCGGATAGGACTCTTACCCAGGGCGACGCGCCCCGCGGGCGCTTGCCCTGGGCTGTCTTAGGCCGCGCCTTCGGCGCTGAAAACCAAAGGCTGCAGGAATAGCTGATATCAATGCCTGATCGATTCCCTTCTCCGTTGCCAGCACGACACTTGCGCTCTTGTATTCTTTTATGAAACACATTATACTTAGTCTTTGTCTTAGTAATCGTTACGAGTCATGAATAAACCCCGAGGACTACCAGCTGATGACCTCTATAAAGCACATTCTGCTGCTCTTCTGTGTATTGGCGTTGCCCGTTAGCGCGGCATACCAATACACCCAGGTCAATGAGGGCGGTTACTTTGAGCTCAATGCGCCGTCGTCCTTTGATATCACCTTCTTGAAAGTCACTGGCGACGGCTTGGAAAATGTCGGCTTCTACACCATTGCCGACGACGGCAGCACCAGCGCTATCCAGCAGGCGACTAAGACCGGCAAGAACTCATGGTCTTTTGGCGAATTTGACGCCGGGGCCCGCGTGGGCATTTGGGTCAGCAGTCACAGCGGCTACGAATTCACTTCGTCAGATTATTTTGCCGATCAGGGCACGCCAAGCATCAACCGCGATAACGGCGACGGCACCTTCACCCTCGGCGGCTGGGTCGTCACCGGCGGCGGCAACCATAACCAAAATGCCTTTTTCACCTACGGCGCCGAAATTATCATCACCGACCCCGGCTGGACCTCCGGTGCCCCTCTGCCCGGTACACTGGCCAGCTGCATTATTGGCGCCGGCATCATCGCCAGCGCAAAAAAAAACCGCCTTCGACGAAAAAAACAGCTGGGCTAATCATTGGCTGGATGTAGTTCAGTCTACACACACGCATACAAACAACGCGGATGGCTAGAGCCATCCGCGTTGTTCTTTTTACCCGGCAAAAGCAGATACAGGCCACCACGCCGAAACAGCCGCCAAAAATACCATAAGCGCATTCTCATATTGCACTTAAGGCGTAATCGGCAAGCCATTGATAATTGAGCGGTAGAGCAACAGGCGCCCCTAGGCGCGCCCGTGTCCCAGCCGTGGTGCGGGCTTTCAGCCCGCGCCGTCACCAGAGGCCAGCAAGCGTCCACTCGCGCGCCCAGCATCCCAGGCCTAGCCCTTGGCGCTGAAACAAAAGACCGCAAGAAAGCCTAGTATCAATGGCTGACCGATTACCTTAAGGCGTAAAAATCTTTTGCCCTTTTTTTGCAGCATTCGCGTTGCTGTGGTATCTTCTCGAAAAATGTGTTTTGGGCCGCATTTTGTCGTTATGTGGAAGAGATCACCAACAAGGGAGAGTCTGGTCATGCGTCGTACCCGTCAATTTACCCTCATCGAACTCCTGGTCGTCATCGCCATCATCGCCATCCTCGCCGCCATGCTCCTACCGGCCCTGAGCAAGGCCCGCGAAAAAGCCCAGCAGACTTCCTGCACCGGCAACATGAAACAGATCAACACCGGTAGCATGATGTATGCGGATGACTGGAAACAACGCACGCCGACATGCCATACCTTCGGCACCGACGCCACTGGCATCAGCTGGCGCGCCACGATCTTCAAATACGTCGGCGATACCAAGGTCTATGACTGCCCGTCAGCCGAAAAAGAGTATTCCACGGATGACCTCGCCGGCAAGGAAGAAGTCGGCGAATGCGCCATAGAGGGCTGTTACGCAGCCAACGGTAACCACACAGCTGACGTCCCCCCCAGCGCACCATCGGCGTCAAGCTCAGTACCATCAAAAAACCATCAAAGGCCATCCTCTACCTGGAAGCAGTCGCGCACTCCCAAGACTTCTTCGGCGCACCAACCGACGAGGGCGCCGTCATGACCGACGCATCAGTCAAAGTCCACAACGACGGCGCCAATTACGCCTTCGTAGACGGGCATGTCGAGTGGTTCCTGCCTACGAGCATCGTCTGCAAAAAAGACGAATGCTGGTGGCTGGCCACCGGCAAACACTAAGGCCACCGCCTACACAGCCGCGGCAAAGCGATTGCCGCACCGCCTACCAAGCCCAGGGGCTCGGAACGCCGTTCCGAGCCTCGAGCTTTTTTGGGGTCTCGACTGCTCTCGACTGCTCTCGACTGCTCTCGACTGCTCTCGACTACTCTCGACTGCTATCGACTGCTCTCGACTGCTATCGACTGCTCTCGACTGCTATCGACTGCT
>JAQWBY010000367.1 GCA_028706165.1 Lentisphaeria bacterium
CGTTAAGGAAGACATTGCCGACCATGACGACGTTGCAGATGGCGTCGTCGAGGCGGATGCCGGATTGGCCGGCGACATTCATGCCGCTGCCGATGTGGTGCCAGAAGTTATAGCTGATGACATTGCCTTGATAGGTAGGGTTGTACCACATATCGATGCCGCTTTGGTCGTCGGATTCATAGACGACGCTGTGTACTTCATTGAAGACGATGGCGTGGTCGTTGCCTTCGACACGGATGGCGTGGTGCGGCGAGTCGCAGAAGAGATTGTGGGCGACGCGGGTGCCGACGCCTTCGAGGTGCAGCGCTGGCGTGTAGGTGCGGTCGAGGCGGGAGAAGTTGTTGACGACATTGTTTTCGATGACTATGCCGCTGGGGCTGAGATCGCGGCGTTTGCCGCCGCTGACGCGCATGCCGCCGCGACCGAGGGTCAGGAAGTCATTCCCGTAGATACTGAGGTGGCTGCCATTTTCGCAGACAAGGGCGTCTCTGGCGATATTTTTGATGCTGCAGCCGATGATGGCGCCGTTGCTGACGTTTGTCATTTCGATGGCGTTGGCCTGGTTGAAGGCGAAGTGGAGACCGCTGATGACGACGTGGCTGACATCGTTGAGCTTGAGGAATGGCGCGTTCAAGCGGGAGAGCGTGTAGGTATTATTGGCGACGGGCTGAGCCGGGAAGAGGTAGAGCATGGCGTTTTGGCGGTCGAGGAACCACTCGCCGGGCTGGTCGAGTTCTTCCAGGAGATTGAAGGCGAAGAAGTGCTGCTTGCTGCGGAGGCCGTAGCCGGGCATTTTGGCGAGGGTGACGGTGCCGGCGGCCAGGTCGATGGTCTTGACCTTGACGGTGTCGGCGGCCCAATGGTGCACCCAGTAGCCGGTGAGCCAGATGTCATCGGCGGCGGTCCAGCGTGCGGGGCGCTGGTCGGCAAAAATGAAAGCCGGGGTCTTTTTTTCGGCGTAGTCGGGGAGGAGCGCGTCGATAGTGACGAAGCCGCTGTTGGGCCAGCGGGCGACGGTGAGTGGGCGGTCATCGCAGAAGAGCTCGGCGAGGGGGCGCTGCTGCAAATCGAGGGGAAGATTGAGGTCGCGCAGATCGTGTTGGAGGACCAGTGCGCGTGCTTCGGCGGGGATGCGGGCAAGGACGGCCGGATCGGTGACGGGTTGGAAGTGACGGAGGATGACGCCGCCGGTGAGGACGGGCTTTTCGCCGGTGGCGGCGCGGATGTGCAGCGGGGCTTCAGCGCTGCCGCAGTCTGCGCTGGTGAGTTCGGTTGTTTGGGGGACGTCGTAGCTGCCGCCGGCGAGAGTGACGACGAGACTGCCCTTGCTGGCGGGCTGGGTGGTGCGGTATTGCCTGATGGCGGCGCAGGCAGCGTGGATGCTGGCGAATGGGCGCTGGGCGCTGCCGTCGTTCTGGTCGCTGCCCTCTGGGGCGACGAACCACTCTTTGGTCGGCGGCGGCGGCGGTGTCGGGCGCTGGCGGGTCGCATCGGGAGCGAGCGGAGGCAGTCCTTGCTGCTGGCGGCGGCATTCGCTGGCGCATTCAGCGGCCTCCTGGCGGTGGTGCGGCATAAGGGCGGCGTTGGCGCTGATGGTTGTAAAGGCCGCGGCGGCCTGGGCGTAATCGCCGGCGAGGGCGTAGGTCTGGGCGCTAGCCAGGGCGGCAATGGCTTGGTGGGCGGCGGGCTTGGCTTGGTCCTGGCTGATGCGTTGATAGTACTGCCGGGCCTGGTCGTAGTGGCCTTGGCCGCGGAAAGCGTGAGCGATGCTGAGCGTGATGTCGCTGTGGGCGGCGGGACTGATATCGGGCCGGGCCAGGTGGCGGTCGAAGGTCTGTTGAGCCTGGTCGATCTGACCCTTGGCGATGAGCTGGAAGGCGCGGCTGAGAGCGACGGCATTGCGGGTGTCGGCGTCGAGGTCGTCGTTGGCCAGGAGGGTGTCGTAGACTGAGTCGGGCAGGGCCATTTTGGGGTTGTCGCGGATGGCGGCGATGACGGCGTCGGTGGCCTGTGCGGCGAGCAATGGTGGCAGTTGCGGATCAGTCATGATGGGGAGGACGTTCTGGGCGCGAGGGCTTTTTAGTTCGCTGGCGAGTTGGGCCCAGAGGCGCCAGGTTGCGGGGAGGGAAGCGGCCAGCAGGGGCGCCATGGCCGTGCGGGCGTCGTCGTCGCCGCGTGCTTTGACGTAGGAGTCCTGGGCCTGGTCGATAAGTGCGGCGAGGTCGTCGGCGGGGAGGGCGCTGGCGAGGGCGTGGGTGGCGATCTCGGCGGGGCGGAGGGCGCGGGAGAAGACGGCGACCTGCTCGACGTCCATGACGACCGAGCCGAAGCCGAAGCCGGCGAAGCCGATTTTGAAGCGCGCGTCGGCGGCTGGTTGGGTATATGGGTCGGAGTAGGGCGCCTGGGCGCTGAGCAGACCATTGACGTAGAGCCGCATGGTGCTGCCGTCCCAGGAGACGGCGGCGTGCTGCCAGGCGCGATTGGCGACGGTGAGAGGGCTGCCGATGCCGAAGGCGTTGATACCCCGTGGTCTACCGAGTTCGAAGGCGAGCTTTCGTCCGGGGTATGAGGTGGTTAGGCGCCAGCCGTCCCAGTAGCCGATGCCGATGGACATGATGGTGCCGCTGGTGCTGCCGCCGTTGCCGCGCTGTGAACCGACGTCCATGAGCTTGAACCAAATTTCGGCGGTGAAGTGCTGGCTGTCGAGCGGGAAGGGATCGGCATGGAGGGCCTGGTCGTCAATGCGGACGGCGGTTTTGCCGGCGTCGCGGCCGGGGACAATGGTGAAGGGAATGCTGCACTGCAGTGGTGTCTGGTCGCTGCCGGTGGAGGCGACGCTGCTGACGTCGCCTTGGAGGGCGCTGAAATCGTAGAAGCGGAGCAGGCCCGGGGTGTTGTTGACGAGGCCGTTGCTGGCGGTCTGTGCGTCGGCGTAGCTGTGGACCAGGAGGAAGGCTGAGAGGACGGAGAGGGCCAGGGGGTGTCGCATGCTGAGCTCCTTGTCTGTGTGGTGGTGAAGACTCATGGTGATGCGGATTGGCGGAAATGGCTTCGTCCTTGGCGAGGGGAAACGTCGTCCCGGCCTGGCGACCAGCCCGGCGAGGCGTGCTTGGCGTCGCTGGTCGTTTGTCGGCGCGCAGGTCGGGTCAGTTGTTTTGCAGGGGCATGACCAGGGCGACTTCGTCGCAGCAGTGGCGTTTTGGGCAGGCGAGGCAGTCGCTCCAGACTTTTTCGGGAAAATCCGACACGGGCGCGGAGACGAAGCCAAGGCGGAGAAAGAGACGGGGGCGCACGGTGAGGGTGAAGACCTTCTTGGCCTTTCTTTCGCGGGCCATGGCGACGGCGGCTTCGATGAGCATGGTGCCGAGGCCTTTGCCGGCGTAGTCTTTACGGACGACGAGGGAGCGGATTTCCTGGAGCCCGTCGCTGAAATCGCGGAGGGCGATGGAGCCGATGACTTCGTCGTCATTGACTCTGGCGACGAGGAAGTTAGGGAGGAATTGGCGGATGTCCTCAGGCGAGCGGGGCAGGACGATTTTGAGCTCGACGTAGGGAATGAGCAGTGCGGCGATGGCTTCGGGGTCCTGATCCTTGGCCGGGCCGACGGTGATGATGGGTTCGGTGTCAAT
This sequence comes from Lentisphaeria bacterium, assembly GCA_028706165.1. Lineage (GTDB taxonomy): Bacteria > Verrucomicrobiota > Lentisphaeria > Oligosphaerales > Oligosphaeraceae > Oligosphaera. Next base: position 3,630 of record JAQWBY010000367.1, read on the forward strand.
GGACATGTGCAGAGATCTCGCGCTATGGGTGGTTGCCGGTGACTTAGCCTTCGCTGAACTGGCCGAGTTTACGGAATCGTTCGTAGCGTTCGGCGCGGAGTTCATCGTCGCTTTTGTCAGCGAGCGTAGCGAGATTGTTGCAGAGGGCATCGCGGAGGAGTTGGGCGGCGGTTTTGGGGTCGCGGTGAGCGCCGCCGACAGGTTCGGGGACGATTTCGTCCACGATGCCGAGTTTGAGCAGGTCGGTGCTGGTGAGCTTGAGGGCGTCGGCGGCTTTGGGGACGGCATCGGTTGCGCGCCAGAGGATGGCAGCGCAGCCTTCGGGGGTGATGACCGAGTAGTAGGCGCACTGCATGATGAGGACGCGGTTGCCGACGCAGAGGCCGAGGGCGCCGCCGCTGCCGCCTTCGCCGGTGATGGCGCAGACGACGGGGACCTTCAG
>JAQWBY010000054.1 GCA_028706165.1 Lentisphaeria bacterium
AATGGCCGTCACGTGCCGTCGCGTGCCGTCGATTTTCGTAGGGGCGACCGGCGGTCGCAGCAGTCGATGGCAGTCGAGAGCAGTCGAGAGCAGTCGAGAGCAGTCGATAGCAGTCGAGAGCAGTCGATAGCAGTCGAGAGCAGTCGAGAGCAGTCGATAGCAGTCGAGAGCAGTCGAGAGCAGTTTTCTTTCGTAGGGGCGGACCTGCTTGTCCGCCTCAGGCGATAGCCGTCCCTGGCGTCAAGGCGTCCTCTCTGCGGCGAATGGCGGTTATATTAAGGCCGAGTGGAGTCTTGGGGGGCAAGACGCAATGCACATTAAGGAGCGACATGGGTTTGGGTCCCGAGCGAGACTATTCACGAGGCAAGGGGTCCGGGCGTTTTGAGCGCAAAACACGCCGGCCCGATAGCACTGGTGGCTCAGCGCAACGCAGTCAGGATGCCACGCCCGCGCCCCGCCGGGCCGAAGGCGCGCCCCAACGGCCCACTCCTGTGGCTGCCTCTCCTTCTCAACGTCTCATCGCCCCATGCGAGTCGGGTTTATCGTCGCGGCTGTTTTTGCCGACGACGGTTGCGGAGATGACGGCGTTGGGGTGGTCGGAGTTGGACATCTTGCTGGTGAGTGGCGACGCCTATGTAGACCATCCGTCATTCGGTATCCCGTTGTTGGGCAGACTATTGCTGAAGGCCGGTTATCGAGTCGGGATCATTGCGCAGCCGCGTTGGGAGAGTCCAGAGGACATCCGGCGGCTGGGGCGGCCGCGGCTGTTCTGCGGCATTGGCGCCGGCTGTCTGGATTCCATGTTGAGTCATTACACGGCCTTCCGCAAGATACGTCGTGACGACGCGTACACGCCGGGTGGCGTATCCGGTGCGCGGCCGAACCGCGCGAGCATCGTCTATACGAACCTGGTGCGAGCGGCATTTCCGGGGCTGTTTGTGGTCTTGGGCGGCATCGAGGCGTCCTTGCGCCGGGCGGCGCATTACGATTTTTGGAGCGACAGCTTGCGGCGCTCGCTGTTGTTTGACAGCAAGGCCGACCTGCTTATGTACGGCATGGGCGAGCGTGGGATTATCGAACTGGCGCGGCGCCTGACCGCCGGCGAAGACGTCGCCGGTATCGCGGGCACGGCTTACATCAGTAAGGAGCCGGGTGACGCCGAGCTGCTGCCGTCTTACGATGCCATGCAAAGCGAGAAGACGCTGTTGCTGACGGCGACCCTGGCCATTGAGGCGCAGGTCCATCGCGGGACGGGGCGTCTGGCACAGGACCACGGCGGTCGCTACGTCGTCATAGAACCACCGGCGGCACCGTTGAGCGAAAGCGAAATGGACGAGCTCTACAGCCTGCCTTTCACGCGCGCCGCGCATCCGTCCTATCGCGAGCCCATACCGGCGTTGGAGATGGTCCGCTGGAGCGTGACGGCGGTGCGTGGCTGTGGCGGCGGCTGCTCATTCTGTTCGCTGGCCCTGCACCAGGGGCGGCGCCTCAGCTCGCGCTCGGCGGCGTCAATCATCCGCGAAGTCACGGCCATGACGGTCCAGGCGGGCTGGTCGGGCACCGTGTCGGACATCGGCGGCCCGACCGCCAATCTTTGGCAGGGCGCCTGCGCCATTGACGCCAAGGGCTGCCGGCGCGCCAGCTGCCTGGCACCGGCGCTCTGTCCGCACCTGCGTTTGCACCAACGCGAGTATTTGTCCCTGTTGCGGGACGTCCGGGCGCTGCCGGGCGTGCGCCATGTCGGTATCGGCAGCGGCATCCGCTACGATGCGGCTTTAAGCGACCCGGCTTTTGTGGACGGCCTCATCGGTGAATTCGTCAGTGGCCACCTCAAGCTGGCGCCTGAGCACACGGTCGCGCACGTCCTGGCGGCCATGCGCAAATCGGACTTCCGGCTCTTTGAGCGCTTCTGCGACATTTTTACCGCACGGAGCAAGGCATTGGGTAAGGAGCAGTATATAGTGCCCTACATCATCAGCGCCTTTCCGGGCTGCACCATGGATGACATGCGGCAGCTCGCCGCGTGGTTTCAACGACAGGGCTGGCGTCCGCAGCAGGTGCAATGTTTCATTCCCACACCTGGCACGGTGGCTACGGCGATGTACTATGCCGGCTGCGATCTCGCCGGCCGGCCGCTCTATGTCGCCCGCAGCGATCGCGAGCGCGAGGATCAGCATGCCGTGCTGTTTCCGCGTGCCGCTGGCCGTCGCGGGCCGGCGTCGCCGCCGAGCAACAAAGCCCGGCGCCGCCGCTAGTTCATCACAGCACGTTCTCCCTAATAACGAGGAGCAGCAGCATGCAGATCAGAGCCCTGGTAGGAATAGGCGCGGCCCTTTGTCTGGCCGCCCATGGCGCCGACAGCGTCGTCACTCGGGATGTCGCGGATGTGGACGGCGACGGCGTACCGGAAGTCGTCCTGAGCAACGAATTCCTGCGCGTGGAAATCATGACGGGTGAGCCTGCGCCGCCGGTTGAGCCGGCGCTGGACGCCGAGGGCAATCCCATCAAGGTCGTTTACAAATACGGCAATCGTTTCAACTGGGGCGGCTGGATTTATAACATCAGCTATCTGCCCAGTGGCCGCAGCTGGCTGGCCAGCGTCAATGACAAGAATCAGAACTGGTATGGCATTCCCGAGGAATTTGAGGAGACGGTGCCCATGGCCGAGCTGGAGCCGGGGCGTTACGTCTTTATGCTGCCCGGCATCGGCATTGGCGAAGGCACCGGCCGGGGCTTTCGCGGCAGTCTGAAGGAGGTTCAGCACGCGCCTTGGACCATAGTGGAGGAATGGCGCAACCGCGAGGACGACGCCTGGCAGACGCTCGCCGAGGATGACCGTGAGGGCCCGCGCAGCGCCACCGGCGCCTGGCGCCTCACTTTCACCCAGACCATTGCCACCGACTACGGCTATGCCTGCGAGTACCGCAAGGAAATGACCCTCTACGCCGGCGAATCGCGCCTGCATACCCGGCGCACGCTGCGCAATACCGGCGAGAAGATCTTCCAGACCACTTGGTTCACCCACGGCTTCTGGGGGCAGGGCGCCGATAAGGGCTACGACCAGGACAGTTGGAGCAGCATTCCCGTGATACCACCCGCCGCCGCGGGCCTGGGGCCGCTGCGCGTGGACAGCGAGGCCAGCGACGTCGTCAGCATGATCCCCGGCTACCACTGGGGCGCCATCAGCATCGACCAGATCGGCGAGACCTGGCACGCCCTGGGTAATCGCGCTACCGGCGATGTCTTCATGAACAGTTTCGACGGCAAGCTCGCGTGGTGGCGTGTCTGGACCGACGCCAAGACCTACTCCTGCGAGCCATTCATGATCATCAATCTCTTCCCGGGGCAGACCCGCGAATGGCGTAGCTGGCGCGGCGCGGGGCAGGGCCTCACCGGCGTCAAGGGCGAGGGCCCCGGCGGTATGGTCGACTGGACGCTCACAGTCCCGGCGCCGGATGGTGAAGCGCAGCTGGAAATCGCCTTCCTGCCTTATCGCGTCTGGCAAGACCTGTCGCTGTCGCTGACCATCGAAGACCTCGCCAACCGCGAGCGCCGGCAGCAGCAGTTCCAGGGCCGCGCCGCCGCGCCCGGGGAGCCCCTGCGGGTACAATTCGGGCCGGTGCAGGCTGGCCGCGACTATCGCCTCCAGGTACAGGTGCACAATGGCGACGAGCTGCTCCTGGATGTCAGCCGCGAGGAAATCCTGCGCGACAAACCTCGCACCGCCTGGGATGGCGACGCCAAGGGCGCCGGCGCACTGATCTTCGCGCACCTGCGGCGCGATGACGCCGGCGAGCTCAAGCCCACGCGGGTATCGCAGTTCTGGCAGCACGGCCTCCAGGCGGCAGGCTTCGCGCCCAGTGTCCACGATGTCAATGACGCGCTGGATGACGCGCTGTGGCAAAACGCCCGCTTGGTCGTCATCGCCGCCAGCCGCATCTCGCCGGCAAATCTGCGCCAGGTAGAAAAGATCGTCCAGGCCGGCGCGGGGCTGGTCGTGCAGGGCACGATTGACTTCCGGGCCTTCGAACTGTCCGACATCCTGCCCATCAGCCTGGTGCAGGGCGAGCTGAATCTGCGGGCGAGTTCGCCGCGTGACGGCACGCGCGCGTTCACTACCGTCAATGACCGGCTCTATCATCTGGTTGCTGCGGATGACGCCGCGCAGGCGCACCCGGTGTTGGCGGGGCTGCCATTGTATCCGGAAAGCTATCAGGGCATCGGCCAGTTGCAGTTGGTTGAGCCGTGCATGGATGCGCAGGTGCTGCTGAGCTACGCAGGCGGGGCGCAGGTCGTCGCGCCATTGTCCTCGCCGGCGCTGGTTGTGCGGTCATACGGCGCTGGCCGGGTGGCCTATTTCGCTAGCCCCATCGACTGGGGCGCGGCGACGCCTTGGAGCATCTGGAGTCGCCTCGGCGAGTACCACCGCAAATTCATGGCGCAGCTGGCCCTGTGGGCGGCGGATTGCCCTTGAAGGGGCGGTCGGCGGTGAAATCCGGCAGGAAATTGTCATCGCCGAATTCCGGCTGAATGAAGACCCTGGTGAAACCAAGTTCGTCGAGGTGCTGGCAGACCTGCCGGTATTCGTCCACGGCGACCATGCGGTCGAGGAAGCCGCGCCGGCTGCACTCCGGTACGGGCCGGAATTGGCTCATCAGCGAGATGGTCAGCCGCGGGCCGATCGCGCGGGCGAGGTTGTCAAGCACGCGCAGACTGTTTTCGACCTGCCCAGGCAGCACCAGATGACGCACCATCAGGCCGCGGCTGGCGCAGATGTCGCCGCTGTCATCCCAGGGGCGGAGAAAGCCCACGCGTTCCGCCAGTCGGCAGATGCCGGCCAACGCCAAGTCGGGGTAGCGGCTGTCGCCCATGCAGGCCCGCGCCAGTGCCGGATCGGCAAATTTGTAGTCGGGCAAAAAGATGTCGATCAGCCGGCATTGCTGATCAAGCCATTCTGTGAGGAAGTATCCCGAGCTGTTCCATACGAAAGGCAGGGAGACTCCCTCGGCGCGCAGCCGTTGGCACAGGACGCTGATGTGCGGCCACCAGTGTTCAGGAGTGACGAAATTGAGGTTGTGCACGCCCTGGGCGATGAGCGCCAACACCTCCTGGTACAGCTCGTCGTGGCCCAGCGTGCGGCCGAGGTGCTCCTGCGAGATCTGGTAATTCTGACAGAAGAAGCAGCCGCATGCACAGCCGCTGAAGAAGATAGTGCCGGAGCCATGGCGGCCACTGATGGGCGGTTCTTCGCCGAAATGCGCTGTGATGGCCGCGACGCGACAGTCGCTGGTTGCGCCGCAGACGCCGCGTTCGCCGGCGTTGCGATTGACGCCGCATTTTCGCGGGCAGAGTCCGCAGGCGTCGTAGTGCGCCATGGCCTCGCGGACGGCGGTGTTGGCTGCGTCGTCGTGCTGCTGGTCAGTAGTTGCCACGGTCGGACTCCAGGCCTTGCAGGTGCGCGGTGTCATTCCAGCAGGCGAGCTGCCAGACGCCCTTGTCAAAGACGAAGCGGCTGATGGACGCGTTGGCCACCTGCGGCTGGCGCGGCCATGGCCCGGACACCGCCATGACCTCCTTGAGCAGCGCGCGGATCAGCCCGCAGTGGCTGACAACCAGCACATGCTGGCCGGCGTGCTTCGCCGGTAGCGCGCGCAGAAAGCCCGCGGCGCGCTCATAGACTTCGCTCTTGGTCTCGCCGCCGGTGACACAGAGGCCCGGACGGTCGTTGAGAAAGGCTTCCCATTCGCCGGGAAACCGCTCGCGGACTTCCTTGGCGCTCATGCCCTGCCAGGCGCCGAGGTTCCACTCGCGCAGGCCTGGCGTGGGTATGGGCTCCTGCTCGGGAACGATGATGCGGGCGGTGTCCATCGCCCGGGACAGATCGCTGCTGTATACCGCCGCAAAGGCAGTGCCCCGCAGTCGCTTGGCTACGCAATGCGCCTGCTTGATACCGAGGGGATTTAACGCGGTGTCGCTTTGCCCCTGTATGGTGTTGGTCTCGTTGGCGACGGTCTGGCCGTGCCTGACTACGGTCACTATCATGGAAGTCCTCGGGTGAAATTAGCTGCGGCGGTGGCCTCGCGCGGAACGGCCGTGGCGACCGGGGCCGAGATGGCGAACGCGGCCCGGACTCGTGCCCGCAAGCGGCTCGCCACCGCTGATCATGTCGTTGGGGTAGATATCGCTGTTGCTGCCATCCGGAGCTACCCAACTGGGCTCCTCGGATACGGCCGCGGGCGCGGCCGGGTCGCCGGCAGCGGCATTGTCCAAGCCGGCGTTTGCATCGTCATCATCATTGTCATCGTCGTCGTTGTCAGCCGCCGCGGCCTTATGTCGCTGGGCGTATTTGGCGACGGCGAAGAGACTGATTTCGAAGAGCAGCCAGGTGGGCAGGCCCATGCAGAGCTGGCTGACGATATCCGGCGGGGTGAGTACCGCCGCCAGCACGAAGATGATGAGCACGATGAAAGGCCGCGCTTTGCGCATGGCGTCAAGGGAAATCATGCCGCTGATGACGAAGAAAAAAACCGCGATTGGCAGTTGGAACATGATGCCGAAGCCCAGGGATAGCAAGGTGGCCATATTGACGACGCTGCCGACCTGCAGCATCGGCGCGATGTCGGCTGTGGACATGCCGTAGGAAAAACGCATCAGCGCCGGAAAGACTCCGAACAGCGAAAAGGCTACGCCCACTAAGAACAGCAGGGTGCTGACGCCGCTCAGACGGGTGATGTAGTCGCGCTCTTTCTGAAACAGCCCCGGCGCCACGAAGCACCAGGTCTGATAGGCAATGACCGGAAACGCAAACAGACACGCATAGACCAGCCCGAGCTTCATGCGGGTGAAAAACAACGCCATGGGCTCCAGGTAGTAAAACAGCACTCCGGGCGGCGCCGCATAGCGCTTGAGGGCCTCAATCGATGGCTGCGCCAGCAAATACCCCGGTGCGAAAAAAAGGACCACGCAGACCAGCGACTTGAGTATGCGCATGCGTAGTTCTTCAAGATGGTCGATGATGGATTGTTTGCGGTCGTCCATGGCTCCGAATGTACTTTTCTGAATTAGTGCTGCGCTGGGGTGAGGACTCACGCCCCATGACTGTTCGATAATTACATTTACTGCTATGCCTAGGCACGATAAAAGCGTGCAACATACCTGCCACGAGTTGCGCTGGGTGGCAACCCATGGAACACGTCGTCCACATCGAGGCAATATGAAGGGGTGCGACAGTGCATGCAAGAAGAGTGAGTTCCATTGCCCCTTTGGTTCCAGTCAGCTTCGCCGACTGGAACCAAAGGGGCCGAGGAACACGAGGGTAGTAGCCGTTGTCCCCAGGGCGGCGCACGCTTTCAGCGTGCTTGCCCTGGGCTGGTATGCATCGCGCTTTCAGCGCTTCTGCCGCTTCGCGGCGAGTGACATGGTGGTCGGTGACGAGGCATTTTATCAAAGCACGTTTGTGTCGAAAAGCGTAAACATAATTTGTGAACAGCTCCTAATGCATGATCCTATGGGGTGGACGTCAAGGACCGGCGGGACGCCGTGCCTTGACGCCGGGGACCGTTGACGCAGGGTCTCACAAGCTCCCCCTTGGGTTGCAGCGGTGCAGTGGGTTCTGCGCTCAGGGTGAAAACATATACGGAAGCGGTGCCCGGAGTGTGCTTCAATGTGGCAGGTCAGACTCCGAGGGGGGGCGCGTTGCTTCAGGCGTCCTGCTTGGGCGGCTGACCGCCGTCTTTGGCTGGCGCCTCGGCGCTCTTGGCCGTGTCGTCGTCGGGCTTGGCTGCGCTCTTGGCGGCGTTGGCGTTGCTTTCGTCGACGCTGTTGACGATTTCATTCTTGGCTTTGCGGAATTCCTGTGTGGCTTTGCCCAGTGAGCGGGCGATTTCGGGCAGCCGTTTGGCGCCGAAAAGCAGCAGCACGATCAGGAAGATAAGCAGCCATTCCATTGCTCCGATGCCCATGCTATTTCTCCTGTTTACGGTGTGTTCTGGTTCGAGTGGCGAAAGAACAATATGTTTTCTCGGCGTGTGGAATACAATGCGGCTACGGCGATAATTTGGGTATGAGGTCGTATGCCTCTCTAGGCGTAAGTTCGAAGAGGATGTAGCCGCGGGCGTTGGCGGCGCGGGCGGTGGCGATTTGCCGTTGCAGTTCGCTGATTTCCAGGCGTTCGGATGACACGCCGATGCCGGCGATGATTTTGTCGCCGTTGCCGAGCAAGTGGGTCTGGCGGTCAAGATCGCCGGCGAAGAGCGCGGTGTTAGCGCGGTAGTTCATGGGGCAGATGACGTCCACCCAGCCCTTGTTGAGCCACAGATGCCAGTTCTGGCCGACCATAGTTTTTGCGCTGGCTTGGTCGGGGTACACCGCTGCCGAGACGGCGATGCCTGGGCGGGCGTCTCGCACGGCCTTGGCCAGGTCGGCCACCAGCGAGTTGATCACGTCCTGCCGGAAAGTCTGCCAGGCCTGACGGTCGCCACCAGAACCCATGACTGCCGCCGGCCAGGACGACACCGGCCGCCGCAGATACGCCTCGAAGGACTTGCGGCAGCTGGGGCAGAAGCAGGAGTTGGTTTCGGGATAGCGGATGAGATCGAATTGCACGCCGTCCAGCGGGTAGCGGCCGGCCAGTTCAGTGACGATGTTGATCAGCAGAGCGCGATTGGCCACCTGTGTCGGGCAGAGCCAGTTGCGGGTGATGCCGGCATTATTCTGCTGCAGCCGGCCCTGGCGTCTCCAGGCCTGCAGGGTGTTGTCACTGGCGTCTTCGACACCCAGACAGGACACCCATGCGTGTATCGCCAGACGATGGCGACGGCACGCGCTGATGGCCTCGGCCAGCGCATCACCGCGACTGCTCTGCGACACGAGTGCGCTGGGATAGGCCGTTGAATAGGCGCTGGCGACATTGGGAAACACCGCGTTGAAGCGGCCCTTGGCCAGGATCGCCGCCGTGTCGTCCCAGTCCCGTCCGGGCAGGCCGTCGGGCCGCCGGCTCCACACCGCGCGGATTTCGTCCCGCCGTGGCGTACGGGCCACAGCGGCACCGGCGTCGCTGACGGTACTGGCGTTGGCGAGGGCGTCCTGGCATTGCCGGGTGAGGACGATGGCCGTGCTGAACTGGCCCTTTTTGTAGGCTCCTGCGGCGTCATTGAGCAGCCGTTGGCTGGCCTGCTGGCTGGATGGCGCGGCGTCCAGATAGAGTTGCCGGGTCTGGTAATAGAGGAATTTCGCGGCATTCTGGAAGGTCTCCGGCGTGTGTCGTGCGAGCATGGCCGCGATGGTCATGGCGCCCGGGGCGGGGTCCTGGTTCAGATAGACGTGGGTCATCCAGAAGCCCTTGGGGCATTCGATGATGGCCGGCCATGACGTCGTCCGGCCAGTGCTGTCTGCCCACCACGCTGCCACCTGCAGTTGCGGCGGCAGCTGTTGCACTGCCAGAAAAGCCGTGGATTGCTGTCGGAAAGCCCGGGCTTCCGGCAGCAGCGCCGCCGCGGGAATGACCCCGCCCAGGGTCAGGCCGGCGGCGCTGGTGGTGGTGAATTTTCCGGCGGGCAGCTCCATTTCCGTCGCCAAGATGGGCGACAGCGTGTGGAAGACGCAGAGCTTGCTGCCGCGTTTCAATGCGTAGATCAGCGCGCTGTTCTGCGTGGGCGATGCCGCTGGCGGATAGGCCAAAATGGACATCGCAAAGGGCCTGATTGCCGTGCCGGCACAATCGGGCTCTTCAAGGACGGCGGGGAGGATGCCCACCTGGAACAGCGACTCGCCGAGGTGTCGGGCGTAGCGGTAGGATTCCTTCAGGTCCTTGCTGCTGCTGCGCAACAGAGCGGCATTGACATTGGCCGGCAGGAAATGCAGATCGGCGAGGTGGATGGCTAGCTGGCCGCTGCTGCCTTGCCAGGCCGCCAGCCGGAGCAGGCTGCAGTGTTGCCAGGACTCTGCCGCGCCTTCCGGCATGAAGCGGGTCTTGGGAATGACGATTTCTTCCCAAGTGCCTTTGCCGGCCGGTGCGAATGCCGCGCTATACCAAGTTTCGCCGGCCTTGATATAGACGTTGAACTGTCGGGCCAGCGCGGGGCGGGGGCAGTACAACTTCAGCTGCACGGCCGCCAGATTGGCCAGATTGGCGTTAATGGGAAAATCCCAGCTTGCTCGTACCGGCCCGCCCTGGGTGAAATGGGCGTTGAGTTCCAGGCCATTTACCGCGCCGTAGCTGCGCAGGGTCGCAGCTCGGGCGCTGCCGCTGGTGATGCTGTTGGTCGCGGCGCGCGCCATGTTGATGCCCGGCGGCGGCCGGTCGTAGGCCGCAGTCACCTGGGCTCGTGCCGGCAGGGCCAGCGCGACAACAGCGAGCAGTAGCGCCAGCAGCACGCACTGGCGCCCGGTCTTGCTTGCAGACTGTATCGCGGTGGTCTGGATGGATATCATGAGCTCGCCTTGCCCGTTTGCAGAACCTGCTTGAGCACCGCGGCGGCGCTTTCGCCCCAACGTCCCCAACTGAAAGACGCGGCGTGTTGCCGGCCGGCGGCGCGCAGATCGTCCTGCAGAGCTGTGCTTTGCTGTAGTGTGCGGAGTTTCTGGGCCAGGTCCAGTGGCGCGCCGACGGCGAAACCTAGGCCGGCGCTGCCGGCGGCCTCGCAGAGCGCCGGATGGGCGCTGTGAACGACAGGCGTGCCGGCCGCCATGGCTTCCAGCACCGGCATGCCGAAGCCCTCGGTGAGGGACGGCATGACCAGCGCCGCGGCATGCTGGTACAGCCCTGGCAGCATCGTGGCCGATACGCGACCCAGCCAGTGAATCGTTCCCGGACCGTGCCAATGCCGGATGCGCCGGACTACGGCAGCAGATTTCCACGCCGCCCGGCCGGCAATCACCAGGGGCAGGCCGCCAATGGCGTCTGCGCAGGCTGCATAGGCGTCCAGCAGGGTGTCCAAGCCCTTTTTGGGCTCGATATTGCCCACGAAGAGCAGATAAGGGCGATCCGCCAGCAGCGCCAGCTCTGCCGGCCGCGGCGCTGCTGTGCTGAAGTGCGCCGCGGCCACGCCGAGCGGTGCGACCACGATGCGCTCGCGAGGGACGCCAAGCATGCTCATGAGTTGTCCGGCGACATGCTCGGTGGAAACGATGTTCATGGCCGCCCGGCGAGCGCTGCCCGGCAAGAGGGCTCGCATGTGCCAGACGTTGGTCGTCGCACAAAGCTCGGGGTGCTCAAGCGCAATCAGGTCGTGGACATTCAATACGTAGGGCACCGGACAACGCAACGGCGCCGTGTACGCAAACGCGTGAAGAACACCGATGTCACGCCGTCGCAGCGTGCTCGGCAAAAGCAGCTGCTGCCAGAGGGCGCGGCAGGTCGGCCGGCTTGCCCAGAATGGCGGCGACTGCTGCGCGATGTGGCGCTCCGCCGCAAAGGCCGCCAGACCCTCATCGCGACTGAATAGGCAGAGCTGCTCCGCCGGGAAGAATTCTGCCAGCGCCTGGATTTCGTGGCTGACCGACAATTGCACGCCGGAATAGGGCGGGCGGACGACGCTGCCATCAAGCGCGATGCTGTTGCTGCTCATTGGCTGGCCCCCCGTGGCGGCGGCGACACCGGCGTGGTCGAGGGCGCGCCGGGCAACGTGTCATTGACGCGCCAGTAAGCGAAGGCCGGCGTTTCGTAGGGATGGGCCGCGCACAGGGCGGCTATGGCCGCGGCGACGCAGGCGTCAGTGCAGATCATCTCGACCTGCAGTTCCTCCAAGCGCGTGAGGTCGCCGTGGCTGCCGATGGTCGGATTACTGCCGGTAAGCGGCCGGAACTGGCCTTGGCCTGCACATTGCCAGCTGCAGTAGTCGTAACCGCCGATGCGGCCGGCTCCGGCCGCGAACATCGCCTGTTTCACCGCCTCGGCGGCATCGCTAGGGACATAAAAAGTAATTTTGTACATGCTGATGAGTCTGCGTTGACCATGGCCGGCAAGCGCCATGCCATTGGGGGAAAATGGCGCCGAGGCGCGCGCACGGACTGCTGTTCTCTTTACCATACGATTCCCCACGGCGATGCGCAACCGCTGGGGGGACCGATTGAACGCATCCTGGGAGCGCCGCCGGGACGGTGGCAAGGGTGGTTTCTATCCGCAGATTACACAGATTGACGCAGATTTTTGTAGATTGGCTGCTTGGCAGTCCAGGGCCTCTTCCGTCTCAGCGGCATTGGCCCTGGGAGCGCCGCCGTCCCGGCGGTATTGATCTCTGGTAATCGGTCACCCATTGATAATGGCGGCCAAACATGCCGCCGATGGCAATCCCAGGTAAGCAAGTGAGTTCCAGTGCCCCTTTTGCTCCAGTCAGCTTCGCCGACTGGAGCAAAAGGGGCCGAGGAACACGAACATGGTCGTCGTTGTACCCAGGGCGGCGCACGCTTTCAGCGTGCTTGCCGTGGGCTGGTATGTTTCGCGCTTTCAGCGCTTCTGCCGCTTCGCGGCCGGGGAAACGGGCACGTTTGACTCAGCCAGAAGCTCTATGGCTCAATTATCAATGGGTGACCGCTTACGATCTCTGGGCAATTTTGGGCATTACGCGGGGTAATTGCGGTGACAGGGGGCATATTACTGGCCTGTGTTGTGCCAGCCTGGTTATTCCTGTCTATAACCTAGTCCCCTACTCAAAGGAAGTGCCATGAATTCAATTACCTACGACAGTGCCCGCAAACTGTTTTTGCTGCAGACTGCGCGGATGTCCTACGCCTTCACCATTAGCAGCAATGGCAAGCTGGTCCACGTCTATTGGGGGGCAAAAGTGCCAGGCAGCGGCTGTTTTGACGGTATGCTGGCGGGGCTGCAGGCCAACACGGCGGTCGCTGGTGTCAACGCTGGTTCGCGTCCTTACGAGTTCCGCACCCAGGATCCCTTTGTCTATGGCGACATCGCGCTCCTGCCGATTTTTGCTGACGGCGTCCGTAACGCCCGGCTGGTGTACGATCATCACGACATCAACGGGCACGCGCTGGTGGTCAGCCTGCGTGATGAGCATTATGCGCTGGCCGTTGATCTGCACTACGATCTCTTCGGCGATCTTGACCTCATCAGCCGCCACGCTGTCATCCGTAATGGCGGCGACACGGCGGTTACGCTGGACGTCATTCGCAGCGCAACGGTCAATCTGCCACCTCGCCAGGACTACCGCATCACGCATTTTGCGGGCAACTGGGGCGCTGAGCTGGGCCGCAATCAGTGCATGCTGACCCAGGCGCAATTTTTGCTGGAGAATCACCGCGGCACCTGCGCCGCGCATCAACAGCAGCCCTTTATCGCGCTGGACCCCCGCGGCGAAAGCACTCAAAGTAACGGCGAGGTTTTCTTTGCCGCGCTGTGCTGGAGTGGCAACTTCAAGCTCGGTGTCGAAAAAAGCTATTATGGCGACGTGTCTATTTCTGCCGGCATCAACGACTTTGACTGCCAGATCGAGCTGTCCCCGGCGGGCTCTTTCACGACACCGGCTTTGGCCATCGGTTTTTCGAACGCCGGTTTTGATCGCATGAGCGAGATTCTCTACGACTGGCAGTTCGACTGGATCAGCCCCCGCCCCAAAGCCCACGCCGTGCGGCCCATCATCTACAATTCGTGGTATCCCTACGAATTTGATGTGCGCGAGGACAACATCCTCGGCTTGATCGACAAGGCCGCCCACATCGGCGCCGAGCTCTTTGTGATCGACGACGGCTGGATGCCCAAGCGTGTGAACGACAGGGCCGGCCTGGGCGACTGGGTCGTGGATCCCCAACGCTTCCCGCGCGGCTTCACTCCGATTACTGAAGCCTGCCACCAGCGCGGTCTGCTCTTCGGCCTGTGGGTCGAACCCGAAATGGTCAATCCCGACAGCGATCTCTATCGCGCCCACCCGGACTGGGTCATCGCCGATCCCACCCGCCCACGCAGCGAACAGCGCCGCCAGCTTGTCCTGGATTTGTCTCGCGACGACATTCGCGACTGGGCCATTGACTGGCTGGATCAGCTCATTGACACCTACCAGCTTGACTACCTCAAATGGGACATGAACCGCTACCTCAGCGAGAACGGCCCCAAGCGCGATCTGTCTGTCCGCTTCATCCAGAATCTCTACGCCATCTGGGCGCACCTCAACGAGCGGCATCCGAAGGTCCTCTTTGAAAATTGCGCCAGTGGCGGCGGCCGCGCCGATTTCGGCATGGTGCCCTACGCCGACCGCATCAACCGGAGTGACAACTCGCGGCCCAGCGACGTCATGATCCTCCACGAGGGCTTTTCGACGCTCTTCGTGCCTAAGACAGCCGGCGGCGCGGGCAATATCTCGTCGGATGCGAGCACGCCGCTGCCTTTCCGTATTCACTTGGGCATGACTGGCTCAATGAGCGTCGGCATCAATCTGCTCAAAGCCACGGAGGAGACCATCGAGCAGCTGCGTCAGGCCACCACGGCCTTCAAGCTGGTGCGCGCCGACCTGCAGGACGCCTATGTTTATCACCTGGCGTCCGCCACAGAAAAGCCCTACGCCGTCTGGCAGTACCTGCGACGCGACCGCAAGACCTTCGGGCTCTTCGCTTTCGCCCACGGCATGCGGCTCTGGGACCGCAACCTCCCGCGCTTCCGCATGCGCGGGCTCATTCCCGACGCCATCTACTGCGCTCCCGATGGCAGTCGCCACAGCGGCGCTGAACTCATGACCGTCGGTATCGCCATCACCTTGAAAGGCGACTACGACAGCAGCTTCGCTTTCTACAAAGAAGGCTGACGGCTACCGCGTTGGCGCGTGCTCGCTCAGGCGGGCGCGCCGCCAAATTCGTCCGGCATGAACGCATAACCGCGAATCTGGCCGCGCGGTGCGTCATCGACGATGTAATTGACCACGAAAATCTCGCCATCAGGGAACTGCACCCATCCCGAGTAGCCCAGGTCGCTGTTGGCTGAACGGTCGTAGTCGATGGGCATGATGCGGGTGGCGGCGCCGCGCCGTTCGCGGGCGAGTGCCGACTCGTCGTCTGTCACCGCGGCAAAGAAGTTCTGCGTCCAGGAACCGAGCCAGCCCTTGCCGCCCTGCATGAAGCGGTAGGTGATCATGATGCGGCCGTCCTGCAGATGCCCGGCGACGGGCCGGTGGCAGCCCGGCAGGGGAAAATGAATGGGATCGGACCAGCTCAGGCCATCGTCCTCCGAGATGGTCTTGAAGCAGTCCCAGCCTTGGCCTGAGTTTTCCCGCAGGAAGCATACCAGCTTGTCTTGCACGCGCAGGACGCTCCCCTCGCAGAGATTGAGGCCAGCGCATTTGCCGGCGGGAATGGGCCCCTGCCAGCTGCTGCCCTGGTTGTCCGAATAACTCACAAATTGCGTGAGAAAGTCGTCCTGCAGATGGTGGCAGGACAGCAGCCAGCGGCCAGAAGGCAGCTCCAGAATCTTGTCCGGCACGATGCCTCGCACCGGCGTGGCCACCTGCTCGCTCCAGGTGACGCCGTCATCGCTGGAGAAATAGAGCACAATTTCAGCAAGGTGGCTGGTATTTTTTTCGCCGCTGCCGCCGGCGGGGGCGCGCCGCGGAATCTTGTCCACATTGGCGCACAGACGGCCGTCGCTGAGGCGAGTGATGCGGGCGCAGTTGTAGTAGTAGTCGCGGTCGGCAGTGCCTTCGCTGAGGGGCCGTGGCGGCGACCAGCTGCGGCCACGGTCACAGGAGTCACTGAGCATGATGCGCGTGTAGGAGCGATCGCGATGATGCGTGCACTCCGAAAAAATGCAGACGAGCTTGCCAGAGGGGCACAGAGTCACATCCGGCCAGGCCAGATACCACGTGTCGTCACGAGCAATAGCGATTTTTTGCATGGCGGGCTCCTATCAGCGGTCGTGTTCGCAGGACGGCAATGACTGTGCCGATAAAGATACCGAGCCGATACGGGAAAACAACCCCACCGAACCACGGCAGCGCGCCCAGAGTAGCAGCGGTTTCCTGCCGCAGCTCGCACAACTAGGCGGCGCGACGCCTTGGACACCCGAGGACGCCTTGGGCACCCAATCAGCCAATCGTGAAAATAATCTGCGTCAATCTGCGGAATCTGCGGATAAAAAACTTCCCACATCTCGGTAATCGGTCACCCATTGATAATTGAGCCATAGAGCTTCTGGCTGAGTCAAACGTGTCCGTTTCCCTGGCCGCTTCGCGGCGGAAATGCACGACGAGAATAGGCTGCTTGGTTGAAACAACAAGTGCCATGGATTGCGCTAAATGAAGAGCATCGGTTTCATAGGAGCCATGGGTACTGTGTGGTCCCCAGCTCAAGCGAAGTCTGTTTCTCGCGCGCGACCTTATAGGATGGGGGCCCCCTACGGTGGGGGGGCTGATTTCAAGAACCGCAGGAAAATTAGCCGGAATTTCGCCCCTTGACAAGCAGAAAACTCACCGAATGACAGCAAATTGTGGATCAGGATGATTTCAGCTGTCTTGTGCGTGTGATTTGGGTGTTCTTTGTTGTGAGTGCCGACGAACGGATCATGTCGCTCCTGCGCCCGCTTTTCGCAACTGTAAGGGGCGACCCGCTGCAGTTATGCCCCACCCGGGCGGTGGTGGGCGGCGCTGGCGTTAACAGCGTATCAATGGGTGACCGATTATTCCTCTCGGGCGCAAAAAAATCCCCGCCAGTCATTTCTGACTGGCGGGGATTGAGGGGAGTGAGCACCAATCGCTTAGTGCGAGTGGCGACTCTGACGCCGGCGGACTTCGCTGGGCTTTTCGTAATGGCGACGATTGCGGAGCTCCTTCATCGTGCCTTCCTTGTCCATCTTCTTTTTCAAGCGACGGAGCGCGCGTTCCACGGGCTCGCCTTTGCGGCATTTGACATCTGACATTGCGTTGTCACCCCCTTTGGCGTCAGTTAGGGTTTTCTTGTATTGTTGAGCGGGACAGTCCCGTTCTGAAAAATGAAGCGGGGAAATATAGTATTCTGCGGTGTGTTTGCAAGCCTGTCAGCCTGAAATGCCATATCGTCGGTAATCGGTCAG
>JAQWBY010000055.1 GCA_028706165.1 Lentisphaeria bacterium
GCCGGCGGGCGCCACTCCACCAAGATCCTGCCTGATCCCGAGGCGTTGACACGCCTCCGCCAGCGCATGGGCGAATATCTCAATCGCCAGCGGTAACTTGGCGGGGCAAATAGAGTCAACAACAACGGCCCGGCGGGTACTTCCCGTCGGGCCGTTATGCGTTACTGGTCGGTGGTTCCAGGCGGCGTGTTATTCATTGAACCACATGCGTCGGGCGGCGCTGCCGGTGCTGGCGATGTAGTTTGCCCAAGCGCCGATGCTCTTGGTCCAGGCGACATGGCCATCAATCATCACCAGATTCAGGCCGCCACCATGGCGCGGCGCGGTGACGCCGGCGCCAAGCTGGTTTTTAGTATTGGTGTCGGTGGACGGCGTGCCGCCGACGCAGAAAGCGCGGTTAACCAAGTTGACCTGATCGCCGGCCCAAGCCAGCTCGGAGGGATGTTTCAGACTGCTCTGATTGGTGCAGGGGTTCCAACTGCTGATCTTGAAGTTGTTGGCGTAGGAGCCATTGCATTTGATCAGGTCCACGGAACCCGAGGTCATGATGATATTGCCGGAGTCGAAGGACGTCGTGCGGTCATCGGAGGGGCAGCGCATGATCTTACTGTCGCCGATGTAGGCGACCATGTGCTGCCGCCAGGTGACGCGGCTGGCGGCGAAGCCGCTACCCATCAGGGCCGATTCGACCTGCGGGATGTTGCCTTGATTGTCATCCATGTACATGTTGATGGCCAGGCCGACCTGCTTCATATTGCTGGCGCAGGAGATGGTCCGGGCTTTTTCCCGGGCTTTGGCCAGGGCTGGCAGCAGCATGGCGGCCAAAATGGCGATGATGGCGATGACGACGAGGAGTTCAATGAGCGTGAAGGAGCGGCTTTTCATTTTTCTTCTTTCATTTGTGGGGGCTGAGTAAGCAGCTGTGGATAATGCAGCCAAACAGTAAGGTCCTATTTCTTGTAGTACGCATAGGTGAAGAGGATCCGGCCACCGTTGCGGAAAAGACGCCAGTTTTCCAGGGCAACATGGCCATCGACGTAGGTGATATTTGAGCCCACGCCATGGGCGGTGGCGCTGTCGTAGTTTGTTGCGCTGGAGTTGAGGACTCGGCAAAGTCGCTCGTACCAACCCTGCGCGTCGGCCGGGCCACTGAGATGGGATGTGCAGTCGCCGAAAAGGAAGGTATCCGAGGGGGCCTTGAGGTCGTTTAAGGTCATGGGGGGCTTGGTGCCATTGTCGGCGGCATGGAGGTTTTCGTTGATGCCGTAACAGGATTTGATTTTGGCACCCGGGTAAAGTTGGTTGCTGTAATAGCCGCCGTAGTTGCGCAGATCGCTGTCCGTGCGTACGGGGCAGATGAACGCGTTGCCATCGCCAACATAGGGATAGACGGCGGTGGTCCAAAAGGTGGGCTGCTGGGCCAATGGCAGCTGGTAATGGCTGGCCCAGTGCCAATAGGGGAAGGCGTCACTGAAATCGGCTTGGTACATGGTCATGCCCAAACCGAGCTGCTTTAGATTGGACGTGCAGGAAATTGCCCGGGCCTTCGCGCGGGCTTTACTCAAAGCCGGCAAGAGCATGGCCGCCAAAATGGCGATGATGGCGATGACGACGAGGAGTTCGATGAGCGTAAAGGACTTTTTCTGCATGATCTTCTCCTAAGTAGGGATTGGTTTTCGACGCCTTAACGAAAAGTACCCGTACCAATGATAATGAACGCCACGCTAGTCAAAAGCCAAGGACAGCGAGCCGTTGCCATGATGTCAAGGCGAAAACCCCTTTTCTTCATGTCAACAAGAACAGTGTAGCGATTTTTGGGGAATGAAGCAAGTGTCTATTTGATGAAAAAGACCTAAAAAGAGCTTGGTAGTGATGGGTTTGCGTCAATATTGGTGATTTATTCGCATCACGCAGCTTTTCCCATTGTGGGCTGTCGGTGCCTGGCGGCAGTGCAGCGCCAACCCGTCTCGACGGTCCCAGGCTTTTCTGTGGCCATTTGTTTTCAGGGCCAAAGGGACAATGCAACTCACTTGTTTAACTGGGATTGCCATCGGCGGCAGGTCTGGCCGCCATTATCAATGGGTGACCGCTTACGATGCGGCGGTAACCGGTCAGCAACCGCCCCGGCGGGGAAAACACCGGGACAATGTGCCGGCAACCCACGGTCAGTCGCCGCCCAGCCATTCGACCTTGATTTCCGCAGACCTTTGCGGCAGCGGGTTCTATAGGCACCATTGATACCGTGTGGACCACGGCTAAAGCGCAGCCCGCTTCGTGCGCGCGACCTTATAGGATGGGGGCCCCCTACGGTGGGGGGGGCTGATTTCAAGAACCGCAGGAAAAATAGTCAAAAACTCGCCCCTTGACAAGCAAAAAAGACAGCGAATAACAGCAAATTGTGGATCAGGATGATTTGAGCTGTCTTGTTCGTGTGATTTGGGCATTCATCGTTGTGAGTTCTGGTGAACCGATCGCGTCGCCCAGATGCCCGCTTTATCGCGGCGGTGAGCGACATTCCACCGTAGTCATGTCCCTCTTGTGCGTAGGTCGGCGGCGCTGGCAATAACGGCGTCTCAATGACTGGCCGACGACGCGAAAAGGTACTCGTTCAGTAACCGCCCCGGCGGGGAAAACACCGGGGACAATTTACAGGAAACCCACGGCCAACCGCCGCCCAGCCATTGGACCTTGATTTCCGCCGACCTTTGCGGCAACGGGTTTCATCGGCGCCATTGATAACTGTCGGCCTCAGGGGACGCTGCGGACCGTGGGGACTCCTGGGAGCGCCGCTGGGCCAACAAAGCGGGATTATGTCCATAGAGTCCATAGTGTCCATAGAGTCCATAGTGTCCATAGAGTCCATAGTGTCCATAGAGTCCATAGTGTCCATAGTGTCCATAGAGACGCCTGGTGCCTCCCGGGAACAGGCGGCGCGACAGGGCGGGCGGGGACCGCCCGCACCACTAGCGAACGGGGGCCGCCGCGAAACCGTGGAGGCGGGAACCGGCGACACCATTGGCCCAGCATGTCGCGTCCCACCGCGCCGGACAGGGGCATACTGTGCACCCATTGATAATGGCGGCCAAAACTGCCGCCGATGTCAATCCCAAGTAAGCAAGTGAGTTCCATTGCCCCTTTTGCCCCAGTCAGCTTCGCCGACTGGGGCAAAAGGGGCCGAGGAACACGAACATGGTCGCCGTTGTACCCAGGGCGGCGCACGCTTTCAGCGTGCTTGCCCTGGGCTGGTATGTTTCGCGCTTTCAGCGCTTCTGCCGCTTCGCGGCCAGGGAAACGGGCACGTTTGACTCAGCCAGAAGCTCTATAGCTCAATTCTCAATGGGTGACCGATTACCCGGCGAATCAATTTTTGTCGGTGGTGCTGGTTGACAAGGGCGGTTGATCAGATACTTTAAGAGCTCGTCAAAAGATTTCATGGATGCCCGATGGTGTAATGGTAGCACAACTGATTCTGGATCAGTTTGTCTTGGTTCAAATCCAGGTCGGGCAGCCACAGTTCAGACCCAACTCGTATGAGTTGGGTTGTTTTGTTTCAGGCGGCTTAGCTGTGGCGGTACAGTCCACAGATCAGGTGGAGTGGCAGTGACAACACGGCGGAATTTTCACACACACACGGCGTTGTGCAAGCACGCGTCGGGCGGGGTGGCGGACTACTGCGAGGCCGCGCTGGCGCAGGGCGTAACGGCATTGGGCATCAGCGATCACACGCCACATCCGGACGGTCGTTGGCAGAGCACGCGCATGGCGATGGCGGAACTGCCGGGTTATGTGCAGGCCATTCGTGACGCGGCGGCGGCTTATCCGAGTTTGCGCGTCCATGCGGGCATGGAATGCGAGCATGTGACCGAGCACGTGGCGTTTTACCAGGATGAATTGCTGGGGCGGCACGGTCTTGCGTATCTTATTGGCGCGGCCCACTGGTATCCGTATGCTGGTGAGTGGGTGCCGATTTATGGGCAGCAGATGGACGTTCAGCAGCTGCATGCCTACACCGACCACATTGTGAAGACCATCAGCAGTGGCCACTATGCTTTTATTGCCCACCCGGATTTGTTCGGGGTGGCGTACCGTGGCGCCGGCGAGGAACTTCACGCCTGTGTACGAACCATTGCGCAGGCGTCGGTGGACTGCAAGGTGCCCTTGGAAATTAACGCCTACGGTTTACGTAAGAAGATGATTGAGGACGGCGCCAGCTGGCGATTCATGTATCCGCTGATGACGTTTTGGGACATGGTCGCCGAATACCAGGCGCCGGTGATAGTCAGCTCTGATGCCCATCGACCGCAGGATGTGTGGGGCAATACCGATGAATGCCTGGATATCGCCCGGCGTTTTTCGCTGCCGGTCGTCAATGAGGATTTTCTGGTGGATCAAGGCACTTCCGCCCGTGGCTGCGGGAGCTGAAGCGCCCGTGTCGGAGATGGGCGGCCGGAGCAGAAAGGGCGAGAAACATGCGAGTACTGAGTTTGGAACCCCTCTCGGGCGCTGCCGGCGACATGATTCTGGCGGCATTGATTGATCTCGGTGCCGATCCGGCAGCCATCACGGCCACTCTCCAGGAATGCGGACTGGCTGGCGTCGAACTGGCCTTTACCCGGGAAAAATGCCGCCACGGCATCATGTGCGGATACCTGCGGGTCCTGGAACATGGCAGTGATGCCGATGGGCACGGCCACGACCACGCACATATCCCCGGCGAGGCCCATGAGCCCGGCCACGACCACGTGCATACCCCCGGCGAAAATCCCGTCCACACACACGACCATGACCATGGCGATGGCGTTGTGCACTCGCATGACCACACGCACGCGCCAGGTGACACGCAAGTCCACGGCCATACGCATGATCACGGCGATGAACATTCGCATCCGCACCGCGACGTTGGCGCGGGGATTCCAGCTCACGTGCATGCGCACCGTGGGCTGAGTGACATTTTGGCCTTGATCCACGGCAGTAGTGCGGCTGCGCGGGCCAAAGCGCGGGCCGAGAAGATATTTCGGCGCCTAGCTGCGGCTGAGGCCGCGATACACGGTGTGAGCCCCGACGAGGTGCATTTTCACGAAGTGGGCGCGGTTGATTCGATAGCGGACATTTTTGGGATTTGTCTGGCTATGGAGCAGCTGTCCGTTGACGTCGTGTACTGCAGCGGTTACAAGATTGGTCATGGTACAGTCCGTTGTGCGCACGGGGTGATGCCGGTACCGGCGCCGGCGACGGCGAAACTACTGGCAGGCTATGCGGTGACCCGCCTGCCGATCATGGGCGAGTTGACGACGCCGACAGGTGCGGCGGTGCTGACGGCTTTGAGCGAGGGTGTATTGCCCTCCCAGCCCATGACTCTGCTCGGCACGGGTTATGGCCACGGCCGAAAAGAATTCGAGTTGATGCCTAACGTGGTGCGCGCACTTCTTTTCGAACAGGCCGACAGCGTTGCCGGTCTGCTGACCGATGTCGTGACCGTGATCAGCTTTGAGGTGGACGATATGAGTCCGGAGGCCCTCGGCTATCTCCTAGAACGTGGCCTGGCCGCTGGCGCGCTCGACGTCAGTTTTGTCGCCGTGCAGATGAAGAAGAACCGTCCTGGCACGCAGGTGCGGATGCTGGCTCGCTGCGAGGACGCGCAGCGCCTGGCGACGCTAGCGCTGCGTGAAACCAGCACGCTGGGCGTGCGCATACACGAAGAGCGCCGCTGGGTGCTGTCCCGGGAGGCGGAACTCCTCCAGACTCCCTGGGGGGCTTTGCGCTGCAAGCGCGTCATGCGCCCCGGCGGGCAGAGTGAGCTGGTGCCGGAGTACGACTCGGCGCGCGAATTAGCCATGGCCAGTGGCCGGCCCTTGCGGCAGATCATGGACACTGCCCGCAGCTGGGACGGCACTAATGTTTCCCCTGCCGATGGGCATTAGGCAGCGCCTTGCCGCGCTGCTGCTGTTGCGCAAGAGGTCGCGACAGCTACTCGCTGTCGCTGGTGACTGCGTTGATCATGGTTGCTGAGGCGTGGCGAAGAACACCCAGTAAGGCAGGTTGGCTTCGCGATTGCCGGTGACGGAGCGGTAGTTGCCACCTTGCCAGGACCATACGGCCTGAGGAGCACCGAGCCAGAGGCCAGCCATGTCAAGGGTGGTCAGAACCCACGGGCCGGTGGCCAAGGCCGCTGCCGCTTTCGTGTCGGATTCCAGGTAAACCCGCAGGGTGCCGCTAGCCAATGCGAATAGCCAATGCGGCCCGGCCCGGATGTCACGGCTGCGGGCCCAAGCTTTTGCATGGTCTGACCAGGCCATTGCTGCGCATTGCCGGAGTAGAGTCTGCCATGGCTTGGCTGGCGGCGCGGAAAAATTGACCAGATTCCAGCCAGGCAAGACGGACATATCCGTATAAGCCATAGCCGGGCCGTGGGCGGTGACGAGGAACTGGTGGCTGCCGGGCGAGCTCACAGACAATTCACCAGCCTCATGCAGATCGTATGAATGCAGCGGGTTGGCCATAGCGACCAAGCGGACGGCGAAGTCGCCGATGATCTCCGCCGCTGCCCAACTGATGCAGAGGGACTGGCTCTGTAGAGGGATGTGCACCTGGAGTAGCCACTGCATGGCTTCGGTATGGCGATGGCAATCCCAGGTGAGAGCGGCGGGGGTATTGGCGCCTGGTCGCAACGCCAGCAGTGCGGCCGAGGGCAGGTCTTCCTGCGTTGGTGGTGCCAGGAGCCGATCTTCTTCGGGCACGATGTCGTCGCTGGCATCAAGATCGCTGACGGCGTGCAACGTGTAGCTGTCGCAGCTTGGGCTGGCAACGCTCAGCGGCAGATAAAACGGGTAGCTGATTGGCGCGCGCAGTTCATAGACGGCGTTTAGGGTGCTGTAGCGGCCGGGATAATCCAGATTGACGACCCAGTCGGGCGGAGCGATGCAGCCGGGGACATGCCGGAAGCGCACGCAGTACTGCCCACAAGACAGTTCGAGCTCGCTGTCGCTGCTATGCCATTGCTCGCCGTCGATGGACCAGGCGGCACCGAGCGCAATCGCCGCCGGGGGCTGAAACTGCACTGTCAGAAAGACAGTGACAGTGGCCGGAATGTCCGCCGGCAAGGGCCCGGCGACTGAGTCGTCGGACTTCGCCAAGGTGTTGGCGATCAAGTTGTCTGACGTTTTTGCGCCAGGGATTGAGTTACCGGACTTCGCCAAGGTGTTGGCGTTGATGGCGATTGTCACGGCTGTGACGACGCCGCACCAAAGCAGCTGTTGGTGGTGGAATGGGGCCATGGCCTGCCTGTGAGTGAATGAGCCGTGGTTGCGGAGGGTGGCGAACAGTGTCGGGGCTGAGTGTGTGCCGGTGATACGCACCGGCATGCCTGTAAGAGTAAGACCACATTCTGGTGATGTAAAGCCGCAATGCGCTCTGTGATAATATATTGTGATTTGTTGTGACTTGGCGTTGCCCACGTCGCCGGCGCTCCTAGGATGCCTGCCGACTGCAATCGACGGCAATCGACGGCAATCGACGGCAATCGACTGCAATCGACGGCAATCGACGGCAATCGACGGCAATCGACGGCAATCGACGGCAATCGACGGCAATCGACGGCAATCGACGGCAATCGACGGCCGCCGCGCCGGCGGCGGTCCCAGGAGTCTTGCCGCCGGGACCGGTTGCCCGTAATTGGTGATAGTGGCTATTGGCAGGTTGCGTTGCGGTGCCCGGGGATTACATTGAGAAGGTTACGCCTTTGGCGTTGGCGAGGTGCTTTGGAGCAGTTTTTTCATAGGTAATGTGCGAGGTCGAGCATGTTTGATCGTTTGCGTTCATATGGTGTGGTGCCGGTGGTGGCGGTGGACAGTCCCGACGAAGGGCTGCGTTTATGCGAAGCGTTGATCGCTGGTGGTTTGCCGGTGGCGGAAATCACTTTCCGGACGGCAGCGGCTGAGGCTACGATCCGCGAGGCCGCAAAGCGCTTTCCCGAGATGATTCTTGGTGCCGGTACCATCCTGACTGCAGAGCAGATGCGCAAGGCCGTTGACGCCGGGGCGCGCTTTGCCGTCGCGCCGGGCTGCAATCCGACGACCATTGCCGCCGCGCGTGAGTGCGGCATGCCCTTTGCACCGGGCGTCTGCACGCCCAGCGATGTGGAACGCGCTGTCGAAATGGGCTGCTCGCTGCTGAAATTTTTCCCGGCAGAGGCTGCTGGTGGCGTCGCGATGCTGAAGGCTCTGCTGGGGCCCTACGGTCACCTGGGCATCAGTTTCTGCCCTACGGGCGGGGTGACGACTGGCAATCTGGCGGAGTACCTGGCAATACCGCAGGTGGCGTTTGTGGGCGGTACTTGGGTCGCCAAGAAAGAGTTGATAAAAGCCAGTCGGTGGGAAGACATCGCGGCGGTAGCGGCAGCCGCGGTGGCGGCTGCGAAGCGCTGAAGGGCGTAAGACGGCTAGTGCGCTCGCAAGTGGCTCCAGTGATGTGATGGAAGGACGAGATGATGGACGCTCCGACTCTCTTGGTGCTTGCTGCCGGCTTGGGCAGCCGCTATGGTGGAATCAAGCAGATGGACCCGGTGGGACCCGACGGCGAATTTGTGCTCGACTATTCGATATACGACGCGTGGCGCGCGGGCTTCCGGCAGGTCTGCCTGGTCATTCGCGAGGAATTGCGCGAGCCCTTGCGGGAGCATTTCGCGGCGAAGCTCGCCGGCAAGATGAGCTTGGATTTTGTGGTACAGCGACTGGACGACTTGCCAGTCGGCTTCAGCTGCCCGGCGGGGCGACAGAAGCCATGGGGCACCGGGCATGCGGTCTGGTCGGCGCGCAACGCTATTAGTGGCCCTTTCGCGGCCATCAATGCGGACGATTTTTACGGTGCCGAGTCCTACCAGGTGCTGGCGGATTTCATGCGTTCGCCGCAGTGCACGGCGGCGACCTACGCGATGGTCGCTTACAAACTGGCCAACACCCTGTCGGAACACGGGTCGGTTTCGCGCGGTGTGTGCAGCAAGGATGCGCGCGGCGAGTTGCAGACGGTGGTCGAGCGCACGCAAATCGAAAAAACTGCCGGCGGCGCGCGTTATCTTGACAACGACGGCCAATGGCAGGCACTGACGGGCCAGGAGCCCGTGTCACTCAACTTCTGGGGCTTTATGCCGGGGCTCTTCGCGCACCTCGAAACGCTGTTCAAGGAGTTTCTCCAGGCGCGCGGTCAGGAGGCCAAATCCGAGTTTTACATCCCGACGGTTGTTGACACGCTGATTCGGCGCGCGCAATGCCGGGCGGCGGTCTTGGAGTCCAGCGAGCGGTGGTTTGGCATGACCTACGCAGAGGATCGCGCTGTGGTGGTCGAGCAGATACGGGCCTTGACCACGGCGGGCCGTTACCCGGCGTCGCTGTGGCGCTGAATGGGCAACGGGGTGCCGCGTCTGATGCGGGCGAGAGAGCCGTTAGGCCATCTGAGGCAAACAGTAGGTGACAGGAGAAGGCAGACATGCAGGATGTATTTAAGCTGGTGAAAGCTCCGACGCAGCCAGTATTGGACCCGGACTTTTGCCCGCCGGCTTTGTGCAATCGGGTTTTTCTGGCCGATGTTGACGCGTCGGGCGCGGCGGTGCCGCTGCTGATTGCCGTTGAGCGCGATCGCCAGCGCGTGTCGTGTTTTTCAACGCGGGTGTTCGATATGCGTCATCCCGCCGCGGCTGCCAATTATTTCTACGTGGACCGCGTGGTGAAATTTCTCCTGTGGCAGTTTGGTGGTTGGAAAGTGACGATACACGGCCCGCAGGAACTGGTAACCTGGTTGCGGAGCTGCTACAGCCCCACTGGCATGCGCGCGTTTGACGCCGAGTTCTGGGGCGAACAGACCTACGAACAGCCAATGACTTTCGTACATGCCCCGACACCGGCGGACATGCCCGCCGCCAATGACGGCGCCAGCAGCGCAGTGAAGTTGGACTGGACGGGCTGGCGCATTGGTTTCGACCTCGGCGCCAGCGACCGCAAGGTCGCTGTGGTCAAGGACGGTAAGCTGGCGTTGCGGGCGGACGGCGAGCCGCTGCTCAGCGCCGAATACGTCTGGGACCCCAAACCCCAGACCGACATCCGCTACCATTTCGACCAGATCATGTGGGTGCTCAAAGAGGCCGAAAAGGCCATCAAGGCGGTAGATCCCGGGGCGAAGGTGCAGGCGATTGGTGGCAGTTCGGCCGGTGTCTATGTGGATGGCCGGGTGCGCGTGGCGTCGCTGTTCCGCGGCATCACGCCACGCGAACGCTTCGAGCGTGAGGCCGCCCCGATCTTTAAGGCCATTGAGCAGGCGTGGGGCGTGCCCCTGCGGCTGGAGAACGACGGCGATGTCACTGCCTTGGCCGGCGCCATTGCGCTCAATGACGGCGCCGTGCTCGGGCTGGCTATGGGGTCGTCACTGGCCGGCGGTTATGTGGATGACCAGCGCGCGATCAAGGGCTGGATGAACGAGCTGGCCTTTGCGCCGGTGGATTACAACCCCCGGGCGGCGGTGGACGAGTGGTCGCGGGATTTCGGCGTTGGCGCGAACTATTTTTCGCAGCAGGCCGTGGCGCGGCTGATACCGCTGGCGGGTATTACCATGCCGGACTTGCCGGAGCATGATTTCCCCAAACGTCTGCTGCGGGTGCAGGAACTGATGGCCGCCGGCGACGAGCGGGCTCGACGCATTTACGAGACAATCGGGGTGTATTTGGGCTACAGCGTGGCCCATTACGGCGATTTCTATCCCTGCGTGCGCCACGTGGAAGTACTCGGGCGCGTAGTCACCGGCGACGGCGGCAGGATCATTTTGGACCAGGCCAAGGCGCTGCTCCGCCGGGAATTTCCCGCGTTGGCAGTGAATTTCTACGAGCCCGACGAGCGGGAAAAACGGCACGGCCAGGCGGCGGCGGCGGCGAGTCTGCCGTTGGCGTGAACGCGCGTACATGACAGCCCTGCGTGCCAAAAGCAAAGTGAGGAAAGCATAGCATGATGACCGATAAAGAACGCAATGAGCTCATTGCGCAGAAACTCAACGAGGGCATGTCACTGTCCGATGTACAGAAGCTCCTGTCCGATGAGCATGGTCTGCGCATTACCTTTCTTGATCTGCGCCTCATCGCCGCCGATCTCAGCGTCGATTGGCAGAAACACGACAAGCCCAAAGCCCCGGTGCCAGCCGAAGTAGTCGCCGCGCCAGCCGCCGACGCAGGGGCGGGCGAGACGGCTGCTCTGACTGACGACGAGGACGTATATGATGAGGACGATGACGAGGTAGAGGATGGCGGCGCCGAGGATGACGAGGTCGCCGCCGCGCGCGAAGGCGATGCCGACGATGACGCTACCGATGCCGATGACGACGGCTCTGGCACTCGCGTGACCCTGGACGCGCAGCCGCGCCGAGGCACGGCCATGAGCGGCGCGGTGCGCTTTGCCTCCGGGCTGCACGGCGGGTGGTATATGGATCAGACGGGCCGCCTGGGGCTGCAACTGGCCGAGGGCCAGGAAGGGCAGCCCAGCGAGGACGACATCAGGCTGTTCCAGACCAAGCTCAGCGCGTTGCTGCAGAAGATGCAGGACGACTTGGCCCGCGAGGCCGCCGAGGGTAAGACCAAGGTCGATGTCAGTCCCGTGGTCCGCCCCGGCGCGATGTTCAGCGGCGATGTGGAATTTGCGTCTGGCGCCAAGGGCGAGTGGACCCTGGATCAGTCCGGCCGGTTGGGCTTCCAGCTCGGCGAGGGCTCGGCAAAGCCGACGCCGCGGGATATGCAGCTCTTCCAGATGGAGTTGCAGCGCGTCCTTCAGAACAAGGGCCTCTGAGAACAGGCGTTTTCCGGCAAACGGCGCCCTCCGGGCGCCCCATCAAGGGAGATGCATGGAGCGGCCCTCTGGACCGAACTTGGCCAATCTGTCTGATCGACTGTCTTTTGTCGCGGACGGATCGGACTGATCTTCTTTCTGGTTATCGCGGACGGATCGGACGGATCGGACGGATCGGACGGATCTTCTTTCTGGTTATCGCGGACGGATCGGACGGATCGGACGGATCTTCTTTCTGGTTATCGCGGACGGATCGGACGGATCGGACGGATCGGACGGATCCGATTACTGATCGGTCTGATCGGTCTGATCGGTCTGATCGGTCTGATCCGGCTGCGAAAACCTGCCGAAAACGTTGTTACCAGAAGTCCCTAGAGTCGGTCAATCAGTCCCTTGTGTCCAAAGCGTCATTCCCCACGGTCCCGAAAGTCTCCACAGTCCCGGCCATGAGACGTGAGACGTGAGACCTCGCCCCAGCGCCCCGCCGCCAATCAGTCCCACTGGTCCCTAGCGTCCCCTGAGGCCGGCCATTATTAATGGCTGGCCGAGTACGGGAAAAATAGGAAAAGGTCGCCAGCTGATTTGCCAGAGTGGCATAGGCTGTATATATTAGACGACTTCTAAAACACTATTTGTCATATTTTTTGATATGTGCAAAGAAAGAAGTGCAGTGACACACGCTGTCTTTGTGTGGTAGGTTGCGCTTCGGAGCCAAGGAAAGCAAGCATGTCGGTAAAGATCAGACTTCGTAGAACAGGCAAACGCAACGCGGCATGTCACCGTATTGTGGTGACGGACTCCCGCAGTCCTCGTGATGGTCGTTTCATTGAGATCATTGGGGTGTACGATCCTCGTCATGAGTTCGAGCGCATCGACTTGGCCAGGGTTGACTACTGGATTCCCCGTGGTGCCCAGCCCAGTGAGACGGTGACTGCAATTATCAAACGGGCTCGCGCTGCTGGACAGCCTGAAGCGACCACAGCACAGGCATAAGTCATCATGGCGTTTTCATTTCTAAAAAATTTGTTTGCGGCCAGTGACGACAGTGCTCCGGCCGCTGACAGCAAAGCTGCTGTGCCCGAAGCCTCTGCTGGCTTGTCATCGTCGCCTGGTGGCGATGTTGGCCAGTTAGCTCCGCCGGTATCTCTGGCTGGTCTTGAGAGCTTCGTGCTGTACGTTGTCCGGTCTTTAGTTGACGAGCCTGCCGAGGTAAAGATTGCTACGGTTGAGCGTGACAAGATGAGCGTGATCCAGATCACCTGTGTGAAGAAGGACATCGGCAAGATCATCGGCAAGAGCGGCAAGACGATTGCGGCGATTCGTTCATTGGTCAGTGGCGCTTCCGGCCGTATTGGCTTGCGGGTCACGGTTGACGTGTTGGATTAACCTGAAGGCGGGCGATGCGCCTTGAGATTGTCAGTCTTTTTCCGGCGATCTGTGCCGGTCCGCTCAGCGAATCGATCATGGGCCGGGCTCAGCGTGAAGGACTGGTTGATATCAAACTGGTGAATTTGCGTGATTATGCGCACGACCGTCGACAGAGTGTCGATGACAGCCCTTATGGGGGTGGCGCCGGCATGGTGTTGCGGGTTGAGCCGCTGTTTGAGTGTATTGAGAGTTTGCTTGATGACGACGCGCATGTGGTGCTGATGACGCCGCAGGGCCGGCCTTTCAACCAGGCCACGGCCCGGCGGTTGGCCACGAAAAAGCACCTGATCTTGGTCTGTGGGCACTACGAAGGCATTGACGAACGTGCTCGCCAGGCCTTGATTGACGAAGAGTTGTCCTTGGGCGATTATGTGTTGACGAACGGCGCCATTGCAGCAGTAGTGGTGTCTGACGCGGTGATACGGCTTTTGCCTGGTGCTTTGGGATCGGACGAGTCTTCCGACGACGAGTCATTCGGCAGGGAGCCCTTGTTGGAGTACCCTCAGTATACGCGGCCGGTGGTTTTCCGGAACATGAAGGTTCCCGACGTGCTCCTGTCGGGAAATCATGAAGAAATAAGAAAATGGCGACAGGAGCAGCGGGTAATCCGGACTGCGGGACGGCGTCCAGACTTGCTGCGACAGCACATGGAAACAGGTGAAGTCAATGGAAACAAAAAAGAGTGTGATTGAAGAGCTTCGTCAAGAGAATCTGAAGCCGTCGTTGCCGGAGTTTGGCATTGGCGACACGATTCAGGTTGACGTTCGTATTATTGAAGGCGGCAAGGAACGCATACAGGCGTTTACGGGCACGGTGATTGCCCGGAATGGCGGTGGCATTTCCGAGAGTGTGACGCTACGTCGTGTCAGCCACGGCCAAGGCGTCGAGCGGGTAATTCCGCTGCACTCGCCGCGTATTGCCGGTTTCAAGCGCATTCGTCAGGGCAGCGTTCGTCGCGCCAAGTTGTACTATCTGCGCGACCAGGTCGGCAATGCCGCGACGGTGAAGGAGAAGCGCCAGCGCTGATGCCGCTGTGGCGTGTCCGGCATCACTATCTGCGATGATTGAATGGGAAGGAGACATGCCACATGTTTCCTTCCCTTGTTTTTCCCCACAGGCGTCGGCATGACGGGCGCCGCTGACAAAGGCCGTGGCATGGGCTTGGCGGGCGGACAGCAGCAGAGTACTGATTTATTCAGCTACGAGCGCACGGCGCGGGTGCGTGATGGCGTGCTGTTGGTTGCGGGGGTGGACGAGGCTGGTCGCGGGCCGCTGGCTGGACCGGTGGTCGCGGCGGCGGTGATCCTGCCGGCAGATGACTTTTCCTTGCCGGTGCGCGATTCCAAGGCCTTGCGTGAGGGCGTTCGGGAGGAATTGGCGGCGGCCTTGCGTGCCGATGCGCGGGTTCGCTATGCGGTGTCCGTGAAGAGTGCGGCGCGCATTGACGAGATCAATATTTTACGTGCGACCCACGAGGCCATGCGCGAAGCAGCGCGGGCTTTGCAACCATCGCCGGAGTTGGTGCTGGTTGATGGGCTGCGCGTGCCTGACTTTCCCTTTCCGGCGCAATTTGTGATCAAGGGCGATGCCTTGTCGGCCAGCATTGCCGCTGCGAGCATCATCGCCAAGACTTACCGTGACCAGCTGATGTTAGAGTACGACCGCGAGTATCCCGAGTATGGTTTTGCTCGTCACAAGGGCTATGGCACGGCTGAGCACCTAGCCGCGCTGGCGGCACGGGGGCCATGTCCCATTCATCGCCGGACCTTCGCGCCCGTGGCGCAAATTCTCTGGCCGCCGGCAGAACAACTGAGTTTGAGCTTTTCCGCGGCTTGTCCTGGGCCGTCTGCGGATGGATATACCAGATAGCACCTTCGTTATGCCAATACGTGACAAAATTCGTCCCGCCGCCGCCGCCGTTGTTCAACGGCTGGTGGATAGTGGCTATGAGGCATTCATTGTGGGCGGCGCCGTGCGCGATCTCCTGCTGGACCACGCGCCGAAAGACTACGACATTGCGACCTCGGCGTCGCCCGAGGAAGTCCAGGCCGTTTTCAGCCGGCGGGTCTGTCGCATTATCGGCCGGCGTTTTCGCCTGGCCCATGTCTTTTCTGGCGGGGATATCTACGAAGTGAGCACGTTTCGGCGGGAGCCGACTGCCAGTGAGCGTCGCGGCCGCTATGACGACGACGGGGTAATGATCTGGAATGACAATCGCTACGGCACCTTGGAGGAGGATGCCCGCCGCCGTGATTTCACCGTCAATTCGCTGTATTACGACGTCGCCGGCAATCGCGGCATCATTGATCTCGTTGGCGGCATTGACGACATGCGTCGCCGGGTGGTGCGGACGGTTGGTGACCCGGCGCTGCGTTTGGAAGAGGACCCGGTGCGTCTGCTGCGGGCTCTGAAGTTGGTCGGCCAGCAGGGATTTGCGCTGGAGCAGGAACTGGGGGCGGCGTTGCGTAAACACGCGGCGAGCATCCGTCTGGCTTCGGTGTCGCGGCTGTTTGAAGAGTTGCTGAAGATATTTTTCACGGGTCGCTCGCTGGAGATCTTCACGGCTTTTGCCGATTACGGTTTGCTGGCGCATTTCTGGCCGGCCATGGCGCGGATCTGGGGCGAGCCACTGGGTGCAGCCACGCGACACGCGCTGGGTGAGCGCGATGCGGCCTTGCGTGGCGGCGACTATTCCAGTTCGAAAGCGCTGGCGCTGGCGACGGCCTGCCTACCGTGGGTGGTCAGCCAGCTACAGGAGCCCGAGGACGAGCGGGGGCTTTGGCGGCCCGGTGGCGACAGTGGCTCGGCCTGCAGTGCCGCGATTCTGGCTTTTTACGAGGGCTTTGTCCTCCCGCGCTTTTTTTCTGCGCGCATCCGCGACATGTTCATGATGCTGCCGACGTTGGCCGACCCTGAACGAGCGCGACGTTGCTTCCGCCATCGTGAATATAAGTATGGCCGTGCCTTGCTGATATTGTTGTTGCACGCCATGGGGCGCGACTGCCGTGCCGCCGAGGCGCTCCCTCTGCCGGAGGATGCTGAGGCGGCGATGGCCGAGGTGCCCGCCAAGAAGCGTCGTCGTCGGCCGCGTCGGCATGGGCCGCGGACGGGTTCTGCGGAGTCAATGGGCGCAGGCGGGAGTGCTGATGCCGCTTCCGCGCGTCCTGACCATCGTGAAGTTAACGACTAAGGAGAAGGTTTTGATGTTGAAGTATTACATCCTAGGCGTGATTGTCATTGTTCATCTGGTGGTATTTGGGGTTATGGTGATGTCACCGGATGACGGCATGCAGGCGCCCGAGGTGGCCAGTGAGACTGTTCTCGAAGCCGTTGCGCCGGTGGCAGGAGCGCCCTTGTCGCCGCCGGAGCCGCCAGTGCCGGCCGGGCCGGTTTTCACGCCGTTTTCGCCGAGTTATTTCACGGTGAGCAGCCGGTCTCTGCCGAAGGCGGTGGAGACGCGAACTGGGGACATTGCCGCCGGCGCGGTTGTCGATTTGAGTTCTCGCACGGTGTATTGGGGTAAGCACATGCTGCAGGCCTATCCTATTGCTTCCATGACCAAGATGATGACGGCCTTGCTGGTGGTTGAGGACCTGCATGCTTCGGAGGGGCGCCTGACCCTGGACACGCCGGTAAAGGTCACGGTTGCCGCCTCCAAGATCGGCGGGCGTCAGGTGTGGCTGGACCCCCGGGAAACCCTGACCATTGACGAGCTGCTCAAATGCGTGCTGATTCGCAGCGCCAACGACTGCGCCTACCTGCT
>JAQWBY010000368.1 GCA_028706165.1 Lentisphaeria bacterium
CGAAAACTGTGGTCGCCGAGACGTTTTGAGCAGGGATTACAGGCACGAAAAAAGCGCCAAGCCGTTAAGCCTGACGCTTTTGCAGATTCGGTGGTGGTGGACTCTACGCAAAACAAAAAGTCCCTCTGCGTCCACGGAATGTAGGACGGACAACGCTGTGCTGAGTTCAAATCCACGCCGCTTATGCCAGCGTCGCTAACGATGCTCGCGTCGCGCCACCACAACACCACCGCTGAAATATGGGCACGTCGTATGTGCCGCTGCCGCCTCTCTCCGCTGCTGCTGCTGCCGCCGCTGCCGCCGCTGTCATTTTTCGCCGACTTCCCAAAAATAATCTGCGCCAATCTGCGTCATCTGCGGAGAAACAATCATTGCAGGTAGAACTCCGCAAGTGGCCGGTAGCCGCGTTGGGCCATGAGGTCGTCCCAGTTGCCGGGCAGGTCGATTTTGATGGTGACGCAGCTGCCGCCGGGCATGGTTTGGACCTTGTTGCGGTCGGGATCGCCCGTGACCAGAATGGGGGTCATACCTTTTTTCATGGCGGGGACGGTGTGTATTTTCTCCATGCCTGGCGCTTGCGGGTACCAGGGTGGGATGGCGGTCAGCTCGGCGTCCTCATCGCGGATGATTTTTCTGAGGTGCATATCGACGCTGTATTTGTCGGGATCAAAAGCACTGCCGGGGTTTGCCCAGTAGTTGGCGTACGCCCGTTGATAGGCTGGCCGCCGAGCGGTGGCGATCAGGGCGTCCTCCAGCCTGTCCTTGCTGGCGTAGGCCTGAGCGAGGTCGCGCGCGACGAATTCGGTGAGGAGGATGGTGCGGAAGGTGACCGGTCGGCCGCTGCCGGTGGCAAACTGGCTTTTCTCCACTACGTCCCAGGCCATCATGTCCAGAATTTTAGCGGGGTCGTGGGATGCCGGCGTGAGATTATTTCCCCAAAGCAGCGCGGACGCGCCAGTGAGGGTGTTGTCATTGAGGCCATAGCCTTGCTGGACGTGGTATGGCTTCCAGCCGACCTTGAGGCAGGCGGCCTCGTCTTCGGCCATGCTCCAGGGCATGAGATAGCCGAACGTGCCCATGCGGTCCTGCTTGATGTAGTAGCCGGCGAGATTCATCATGGCCAGATTGATGAAGCGGCCGAGGACGGCGTTGCGCGGTTCGGAAATCAGACCTTGCTGGGAGTCGATGCCCAGCTGGCGGGCGACGGGGCCATTGACCCAGCAGTACGGCGTCCACGCGTGAGTGCTGCTGAGCGTACGGCGGTAATTGGGATCGGCCAGTGCCTGGGTGAAAGCGATCAGCAGCGGCATGAATTCCGCTGGGCAGCCCGCTATGACGCCATTGACCGCGACCTGCCAGACGAGGGTGTCGCGATATGCTATCGGCAGGACGCCGACGCTGTCGTCCCAGGCGCGGTCAGTGAACGCGAGGAATTCTTCCACCTTCGCGATGGTCGGCGGTACAACCGGCAGGCCGTCGGACCAACGCATATCGCTGAAATGGCGGTTGATCTCATCGACAGTACCCGCGAAAACGATGTCCCTGGGGTTGTCGCTGACGGCGGTTTTGCGGTGCTCGGCGATCTCGGCGTCGCTGATGGGCTTGGTCAATGCGTCGACGATTTGTGGCCAGAGGACTTCGCGGGTGTTCTGAATGAGTTCGTCACGGCTGTGGGAGGCGAAGGCGCCGGGGTAGGTGGCGGTGCGTGGCGCGGGCACGCCGTTGTTTACCGCCGTGGAGATGACCTGCGTCACGAATGCCGGCGCGGCGATGGTCACGGCGGGTATGCCCATGTATTCGGCGGTGATGCTCGAACCGGCTTCCTTGGGTGTGCATAGGCCGCAGCCGCCATTGCCCGAGATGACCCCGTCAACGCCCAGTTCCTTGAGCTTCCGCTGGAAGTCCTTCTGGGATTGTCGGACTATTCCCGGGCCGGGAAAGGGACCCGCCGAACCGACTTCGTCGAGCACGAAGACCTTGGCGCTGGGATGCTGCTGCAATATCAGTCGTCTGATTTCAGGATGGGTCACATAAGCCATAAAACTGCCGCCGACAACCGCGATGGTTTTGCCGTCAAGGTTGTCCAGGCGCGGTGCCTGCTCGATCATGGCTATGGTCTGCTGCCCGACAGGTGCTACCACGGCGTATATGGCGCCCGCGGACTGGGGCACAGAGGGATCCGGCAGGCAGCCGTCATCACACGCAAAAGCCGCCGGGGCCGCGTGGGCGACGGCCGGTGTCGGGGCCACGTGGGCTGCATTTTTCTGTGGTCTGCAGGCCGTTGTGATAACGCTGCAAATCAGTGCCGCGGTCAGAACCCATGCCGTCTTGTTGCTGCTTGCCTGCATGTTATTGCCTCCTGTGCATTCATCGTGAATTCCCCGGTGAGTTGCGCGGAATGCGCGCCGCAATAAAAACGGCGTATTGCAGGGAAAATTGTCAGAGGCCGGCGGTCATCAGCAGAAGACGTTGCAGCACCTGGAGATGGGAAAGCAAAGCGGCAGAAACGGCTGGGGCGACATCGCGCCTCTTTGTACAGATTTCGATCCACAGATTTCGCAGATGAATGACACTGCGGTTATGTGGCACACCCAATTCAGGATGATGACACGTGGCTGGCCGCAGCCTGGATATTCCCCCTCATAAACACGATGTGCGGCATTCTGCGGCTATAAGTCGGGGGCGTTTTTTGGCTACGGGGGTATATTGAGCAGGAATCCCGTGGCGGAGCGCCAGGTTCCTGCCGCAATCCGCATCAACATCTGGTTTATATAGGAGCAATGCCATGCCATTTGTCCCACACGCCTCTCGTCCCTATCGACTCCTTGCCGTCGGCTGCCACCCACTGCGCCGCTTGCCATGGCTGCGCATTCTTCTTTGCCTGCTGCTGTTCAGCATCTACCCAGCCATGGCGCAGCTGCCAGGCATGGACATTGACAGCGGCAAGAAGCCCGCCACCGAAGCCAAGCAGGCCGCCGTTGCCACCGAGGCCACGGCAACTGGAAGCGAAATAGCTGTCGCCGATGCGAATACATCTTCTTCCTTGGTAGACGAAGCCACAGGGCTTTTGCGCTACTGGCATCG
The DNA here is from genome assembly GCA_028706165.1 of Lentisphaeria bacterium. GTDB lineage: Bacteria > Verrucomicrobiota > Lentisphaeria > Oligosphaerales > Oligosphaeraceae > Oligosphaera. The sequence continues at coordinate 3,085 of JAQWBY010000368.1, forward strand.
CTATATGGGCGAGGACTCGCCGTCTCGCGGGCTGATTCTGGTCATTCTGACCTTGCTGGTCGTGATGAATCTGAAGGCGTATCTGACCAGGGGCATGCGGCGGATGCTGGATAACAAGGTCTTCGCCCAGGAGAACGCGGAGGCTTTTCTCAAGGTGTGGAACAGCTTGTGGAAATTTGCCACGGCGGTGTTGGTGATCATGGCGATGACGGGGTCGCTGCGGCTGCTGGGGCTCACGGCGGGCTTTTTCGGCATGATGCTCGGCTGGTCGCTGCAGCAGCCGGTGACGGGCATTGCAGCTTGGCTGATGATCGTGTTGAAGAAGCCCTTCCGGGTGGGCGACCGCGTGATCATCGCCGGCATTACGGGTGACGTGACTGGCATCTCGCTGACACACGTCATCCTCAACCAGGTCGGCGGCTCAATCGGCGGCGAGGAAAAATCCGGCCGGGGCATACTCATTCCCAACGCCATTCTCTTCCAGCACGTCATCATCAACTACACCCTGGAGCAGGACTACATGCTCGATGAGGTGCTGGTGCGCCTGACCTTCAACTCGGACTGGGAGCTGGCCAAGAACCTCATGGTCGCCGCCGCCAAGGACGTTACCGCCGACATCATCGCCAGGACGGGTCAGGAGCCATTCATTCGCGCGGAATTCCTCGACTGGGGCGTGCTGGCACGTCTGCGTTACAACACCATTCCGGCGAAGCGCCAGGAGCTTTCCACCTACATTGTCGAGCGCTTACTGAAAGACTTCGGCCGGGAATACCCGCGCGTGCGCTTCGCGACGCCGACCCAAAATATCCGCTACCGGCCCGACGTCGGCGCGCAGGAACTCGGCTCTGGCGGCAACTAGGGCTGCTGAGTACCAGCGGCGAAGGTCTCGCTGGGATAGCCGTCTTAATGCGCGTTCGGCTGGGGAGGCGCATCACGATCGATGATCTGGACCGCGTTTT
>JAQWBY010000369.1 GCA_028706165.1 Lentisphaeria bacterium
CAAAAAATCCTCCGCGACTCGCCGGCGGTTATCATCAAAGACTTCGCCGACGGCATCGTCTTCAAATAGCACAAGCACATGCCACGCCGCCACAAAGCCGGCCGCCACTGAGCCCTGTAGAAAAACTGTGGACCCGGTGGACCCGGTGGACCCGGTGGACCCGGTGGACCCGGTGGACCCGGTGGACCCGGTGGACCCGGTGGACCCGGTGGACCCGGTGGGACGTGCGTTTTTTCCCGCCGCCGTCAAGGCGTCCCCGACGCCGTCAGGACGTCCATCCGCCGTGCATTTTCGGCGTCATGCCGGGGAAGGTCTCTTTCACTCCCGGGAGGATGAGCCCGCCGTCAATCTTGACGACCTCGCCGGTAATGTATGCGGCGTGTTCGGAAGCCAGGTAGGCCACGAGCTGCCCCACTTCGCGAGCAGTGCCGGGTCGTCCCATCGGCACCCAGTCGCGATGCTGCTGGGCCAGCAGCTCCGTCGGCGTCGAGTCGTCAAAAATCCATGTATTACCCGGTGCCACCGCGTTTACGCGGATGCCCTGCGGCGCGAACTCCAGCGCCAGCGTCTCCACCGCGCGGTTCAGCGCGGCTTTCATGCTGCCGTAGAGACAATCGTCCGCATGCGCCCGAAAGGCCCGTGTCGAGGTGATGAAGATCACCGACCCGCCACCGCCACGCTCAAGCATGGCCTGCACCGCCACCTTCGTCGCCATGATGTTGCTGCGATAAAACAGCTGGTAGGCAAAATCAATGTCGGCACCGCTGATTCCCTGCAGCGGCCCGGCCTGCATCTTTCCGGCATTGCCCACGAAGAGGTCGATGCCACCCAGCGCCGCAATGGCCTCGGCAGCGACGGCTTCGGCCACGCCGGCATGCTGCAACTCAGCCCGGAAGGCGAAGGCCCGCACGCCCGACGCTGTCAGCTCGTCCTGCACGCGCCGCGCGTCGTCCTCGCGCCGATTGTAGGTGAAAGCGATGTCATAACCCTGCTCAGCCAATACCAGCGCAATGCCCCGGCCAATGCCGTGGCTCGCGCCCGTCACATACGCTTTTTTGCTCATAATTCCCTCAATCAGGGATGCTCCTCAGTGGACTAGATGGACATAATGGACTGGAATCGTCTAGCGCGTTCAGGGCGTAAAGGCGGTGCCGTCAGGCCAGCGCGTTTGCGTCCAAGTCGTGACGCCGTCCTTGCAGGGAAAACGCGCGGCGGCCTTCTCGTCGATATCCACGCCGAGCCCAGGCCGCTCGCTGACGGTAACAAAGCCGTTCTGGAGTTCAGGCGAACCGGGAAAAACCTCGCGCAAGGCGTCGTTGAGACCGGACCACTCCTGTATGCCGAAGTTTGGCGACGCCAGGTCCAAATGCACATTGGCCGCGTGACCGACGGGCGATACATCGCCGGGCCCGTGCCAGGCCGTGCGCACGCCACTGGCCTCGCAGAATATCGCCAGCTTGCGTGCTGGCGTAATGCCGCCAATCTGGCTGATGTGCACCCGAATGAAATCAATCAAGCGTTCCCGAATGAGCACGTCCCACTCCAAGGGATTGTTGAAGAGCTCGCCCATCGCCAATGGCGTGGCGCATTGCTGCCGTATCGTCCGAAACCACGGCAGCTGCTCCGGCGGCAGCAGGTCTTCGAGGAAAAACAACCGGTAGGGCTCCAACGCCTTGGCCAGCCCCAGCGCCTGAATGGGTGCCAGGCGTTCATGGACATCATGCAGCAGCTCGACCTCCTCGCCCAACTCCGCGCGCATAGCAGCCAGCAGCTCAATGGTCCGCCGCATGTACTGATCCGGGCAGTAATACGCGCCGGAAAGCACGCCCGCCGGCTGCCGCATGCCGCTCGCCTGGCCGCCGTAGCCGCCCCACTGCACCCGCACGTGCGTCACACCCTCCGCCATAAATTGCCGGACTTTTGCCGCAATCTCCGCCAGCGTCGTCCCATTCGCGTGGCGATAAACCCGCGCCGCCGGCCGGCAGCGACCGCCCAGGAGATCATACAGCGGCATGCCCGCCTGCTTGCCCTTGATGTCCCACAACGCCATGTCCAAACCCGACAGCGCGTTGTTGTTGATCGGCCCATTGCGCCAGTAGGCATTGTGATTGACCGTCTCCCAAATGTCGCTGATATCGGCCACTGCGCGCCCCAGCAGCAGCGGCTTGAGATAGTCGTCCACCATCGCCGCCACCAATCGATGCCGATACGCAAAGGTCGCGCAGCCCAGGCCATACAGCCCCGGCTCGCTGGTCTCCACCTTCACTACGATCAGATTGATGCCCGCCGGCGCAGTGCAGACCGCCCGAATATCACGTATAGTCACCCCGGCCATGCTCAAGACCCTTTCCTTGCCTTCGCTTTCGACAGCTACCACATTCGCCACGCACGTCAACCAGAGCCTTACCATGAATGACCACCACCAAACTCGCAAACAGCCATCGCAAAAATAGACCAGCCGCACGCCTTACCCAAAAACACAGAGAGCACGCACCCGCGCGATTCAAATATTCACCCTTCCTTCCCCAGTTCGGGGCACAGCCACGAACTGGTCCCCTTCGCGCCTTCGCGCCTTCGCGTGAGAAAAAAGCCCCCGCGCCTTTTTACCGGCGGCGTGAATTGCCGCGAAGCAGCAAGACATGCCGCCAAGCTTCTTTGTATTTGTCTTCTTCGCGCCTTCGCGCCTTCGCGTGAGAAAAAAAGCCCCCGCGTCTTTCTACCGGCGGCGTGGATTGCCGCAAAGCGGCAAGACATGCCGCCAAGCTTCTTTGTATTTGTCTTCTTCGCGCCTTCGCGCCTTCGCGTGAGAAAAAAGCCCCCGCGTCTTTCTACCGGCGGCGTGGATTGCCGCAAAGCGGCAAGACATGCCGCCAAGCTTCTTTGTATTTGTCTTCTTCGCGCCTTCGCGCCTTCGCGTGAGAAAAAAAGTCCCCGCGTCTTTCTACCGGCGGCGTGGATTGCCGCAAAGCGGCAAGACATGCCGCCAAGCTTCTTTGTATTTGTCTTCTTCGCGCCTTCGCGCCTTCGCGTGAGAAAAAAGCCCTCGCGTGAACCCAGCAGCCTTGGGTGTGTCATCAGGGCATAAGTGGCAGAGCTTCAGATGCGGCGTTGCAGAATGCCTTGACCATGCAGGCGCCCGTGCGCAAGTCTCCCTGGTTGTGGCTCTTGACATGCCCATCCACGTAGGCGCCATTGGCCCGGCCGCCGTGAATAAGCGTGACGGCGGCGTTGCCATTAAAGTTATCACAACGGAACATCCAGCAGCCGATACCCTTCTGGTCGTCGTTGTAGCGGGTCGTATCCGCAAACATCAGCGTTTCCGATGGCATCTTCATGTTTTTCGTGCTGTACACCTGCAACGCGACGCCAGTCACCCAAGTAGCAAAATCCCCCAACTTGTCCTTCTTATTGTTGGTGTTGTTTTTGTACTCGCTATCGACCTTCAGATTGAGTTGTCCGTAGGTGTAAAAATAGGCCGCGCCGGGTGTCACCGGGGCGTTGCTGGGACAGTACAACGTCGGATCCGTCGACGTAAAGCCGAAAAGCTTATGCCAGGTGGAATAGCCCGTGCCCGTAGTCGGCTGATTGTGAATGACTTGGTCGTCATTGTCAGCTGCGTACATCGCCATATTGAGCGCAATCTGCTTGAGATTGTTGGTACAAGAGATACTCCGGGCTTTCTCCCGCGCCTTCGCCAGCGCTGGCAACAACATCGCCGCCAGAATCGCAATGATCGCGATCACCACCAAGAGCTCAATCAGCGTAAAAATGCGTTTTTTCACCCTTCCGCCTCCTATGTTTTGCGGCTTGCGAACGTCGCTCATCAGGTCCGACATCGACTCAATTCCGACTGACGTGTTCATTTCACGGTCCTCTTCGTTACCCATGGTTGTTTCCTCCCGGCGTGCTTTATCCTCACGCATCCAAAATGATCTCGCGGTCATGCCAGATCGACTCGTAGGCGGCGTTCATCACCCGCACTGCCGCATAGCTATCCGCCAGACTGCATTCCGGCGCCGCCCGGCGCCCCTCAATTGCCGC
>JAQWBY010000370.1 GCA_028706165.1 Lentisphaeria bacterium
CTTTCACGTCGCGGTGGTACTCGCCGCCGCGATTGGTCGTAATCACCGCGCCAAGCGCCTCGTCGGCAATGGCCAGGATGGGAAAATGCACTTCGCGAAGCACCACCCCGGCGGCCTGGTGGTCAATATGCAACACAGCATGTAAGTCATCGCCACTTAGGCTGAATTCAGCTGTGACGGCCATTGGCAGGCGCTCGTCGCTATCCAGCATGCGAGTGACGGGCGAATACACCCTAAGCACGCCGTTTTCGCAGCTGACCTCAATCCGCTCGTCATCAGGAACACCTTCGCGTTCCAGACATTCACCATCAGATAGAATCAGCCGCCACAACGCACGCGGCCGCAGGTAGTTAACGCCCCGGTCCCGATTACCCAAACTCAGCGCCTGGCCACGTTGATCGACGCGGAAAGACACTTGGTCATTGCTGAGTTCCCAGGCCGGCGTCACCCCAGCGTGGTGATCCGCAGCACTCCTGGTGCCCCCTGCCATGCCGACTTCCGCTGCTGTTGCCATGATACGTACTCCCTTTATACACGCATACCCTTATTTCAACAGAATGGACTGCCATGCGGGCGCGGCGCCCGGCGCGTCATCGCTGACCAGCAGCGCGACCTGGCCCTGCAGGGTCAGGTCGCCGTAACGCAAATCACCGGCCCGACTGGCCAGCAGCAGATAAAGCTTGCCGGCGCAGCGCGCACGCAGCCAGCAGTTGCCCGCGCCGTCCATGCCTTGGTCGAGGATCTCGCCCGCAACCAGCGCTTCGCCCTTGCCGGCGATGGCCATGACGCTGGCAAAAAGCGCCTCGCGGCCACGCACGCGGTTGACCACTAGCGGCGGCTTGACGGTCGCGGGATTGCCCATACCGACGCCATCCCAGAGTTCGCCGGCGGCCGAGCGCTGCCAAAGCCGCAGAACAACATCGTTGTGCTGCCACTCGGCCCGCCAGGCGCCATCGTGGCCCCGCCGGCGCCATGATGGCACCCACGTGTAGGCGTCGCCCTCGGGCGTCGGCGCGGCTTCACCGGCATCGTCCAGCGTGAGGGTGCCGCGCGAATGGAAGCACCACTCGTATTGGCGTTCTTTGTCCGACCGCGTCCACAGCATATCGAGTATCATGTCGTCAACGAGCGCCAGCACGCGGCCGGCCTCGACGCCACTGTAGATGTCGCCGGCAGTCACTGAGCACAGCGTGGCATTGCCGGCGCTAACAAAGGCCAGGAGCTTGCCGGTCGCCGGCTTTTGGCTCTCGCCGTCCACCACCAGGGTGTTGTGGCTCAGACTCTGCCGGTACCAGCCCTGATGGGCCGGATTGCCGTAGGCGATGCAGCCTGGGTCCTCGGCAAGCAGCTCGCCGCGACCCCAGATGACGATGTTCAGCTTGTCGGGATGGCCATGACCGCCGCCGTGCTCGCCGTAGTCCACGGCGACAAAATTGCCGGGGATGTCGCCAGCCGGAACCAGCGGCGACTGCGAACGCATCACCACCGCGCCGGCAGCGTCGTAGGCGCCAGACGTGAACTCGGCCTGACCGGCATTGAGTTCGTCTTTGCCCCACAGCGCCGCATACATGTTCTGGCGATTGCCGCCGGCGACCACCCAGCCATGCAGCGGATCGCCCCACCAGGCATAGGCCGTCTCGTAACGCCAGCTCGCACCGCTAGGCGTGAAGCCCACCCGGCCACTGTCATTGAAGGCCGGCAGCTGGTAGCTCGGCGCCAGAAATTTCAGCGGGGCGTCGTACATGCCCTTGTAGCGTTGGCTATGGACGTCGATGCCGAGATTTTTGGCAGCGATAGCCAGTGGCTCCAGCGCCGACATGGTGTAGAAGTGGTAGCCCCAAGCGCCCTCGTACCAGGGCCCGTCCTCGGTCACGCCTTTGTCCACCTGGGCGCGGAAGCCCTTGGGGCCGTTGATCGCCGCGCCCAATAGCTGCTGGTCGCCGAGGGTGATGCCCACCAGCCCGTAGGCGCTTGCCTGCCAGCAGCAGATGTTGTGAATGCCCCACTGGTGATCCTTGATCATCTCCGCCGCCGGAAGCAGCATCTTGCTGGCCAGGAACTCGATGTCAGCAGCGCTCAGAGTGTCCTTGATCGCGTCAAAGCCCTGCGCCACGGAAATGAGCCAGATCGCTTCGTCGAGTGTCTGCGGGTGGACATGGCCGCCTCCCTTGCTAGGCTTGCCATGAATATTGTGCAGGGGGTAGCCCAGGTAGCGCTCGGCGTAACCGCGCAGTATCTCATGGGCTTTGTCGGCATAGCGGCGATCGCCCGTGACCTGATAGACAATACCCAGATCGCGGATGCTGTGGGCCAGCGCGTCGTGATCGCGGCTGAGCACCACGTCGTCGTAAGGCCAGCCACTGTACTCGGCCTTGCACTGTGGGCAGACATGACTCGTCGGCGAGGCCGTCTTGAGGCTCACGCCGCAGGTCTTGCAGCTGTACCAATGCCACCACTGCGCGCCACGCGGCGGATACTCCGGCGTGCGCTCCAACCACGCGTCGGCCTTCTTCTGCAGACCATTCCACCAGTTATGCGCGGGCCCACCAGCGGCAACGCGTGCACGCAACCCCGGCAACTGCTCCGGCGTGAACAACAAACACGGCACAGGTATCTCCCCAAAAGGCACGGTGACCGCCAGCGTTTCCCGCACCGCCAGCAGGTCGTCGCCCAACGCAGCGCCCGGCACCGCGTCAGCGCCCGGCGCCTGCAATACCATGTCCACCTGGAACAGCGTCAGCGGCCCTATCGCCTCACGACAGGACAGGGTGGCACTAATCTCCCGCCGCTGCCCGGGCGCCAGGTTCAAGTCCGCTCCCGCTGGCGTCAACTCCACGCGATCATCGCTGGCGCTTAGGTGTAGCTGCAAAGCCAGGTTGTCCGGTGAACGATTGACAACGGCAAAGGCCAAACGCCCTGCGCGACCAGCTGCTTCCCAGGACAGCTCTGGCGCGCCAGCCAGATGGACTTTGCGGCGCACCAGCCGCGGGCGGGCAATGCACACCTCGACCTCGTGTTCGGCATTGTTCTGCACCCGAAAATCAATGGCCCGCCGTTCTTTCGATGGCTTGTCGCCCCAGAGCCACCTCGGCGCATGCAAGGTTACGATCGCCTGCCGCCACTGCCCGGCGGCGTTGCCCGGCACCTCCAGCTGCCAGGTCGCCTGCATACCGTCAGCCAGCGGATAGTCAGTGACTTTGACCCCGAACCAGGCCGGAACTTCGCTGAGTTTGTACTCGAAGCGCAATTCGTCCCACTCGTCGCATTCCGGCGCCCAGTCGCCGAGCGACAGTGTCGCGGCATCCGCCTTGGCTTTTGCCGGCACCGCCCAGCGACCGACAGCACCCATGGCGGCGTCCTGTATCACGCTGACCCGGCTGGGCCAGCGTCCGGCCTGTTCGGCGCTGAAATCAGCAAGCGAAAATTGCTCGATGACGGCATTCTGCGCGTGCAGGGCGCCAGCGCAAACCAAAACCATCATACTCAGACGGGGCTGCTTGACTGGTGACATGGTGCTCTCCCAAGGGGTAATGGCCGACGGCCGACGCGGTCACTGCGGTCCCAGCCCCAGCGCCGAACGCAGGGACCGATAACTCGCAATGGACGGCTCGTGGCGGATTTCCAGAAACATCGGCACATGGCGACACTGGCCAAGGTGCCAGGACATGAAAAACGACGCGAGTGAAATGAACCCACCATAGATCTCGTGCAAGGGATAATGGTTACCATAACGGCCGTCTATCAGGCTATATTGATGCAGGTGACAGCCATTGAGCCAGGAGCCCATTTCCGCGTACCACTCGCTGATATTGTAGAGGCTCGAATACCAGTTGTTGTTGCGCGCATGACCAATATCCAGATGGAATGCGACCGCGTCCACGCCGAGCCTGTCGCGCAGGGCCGCTATCCACTCCTGGCATTCCCGTGGGATGTAGCCGAAGCCGCGTTTGTCACCGACCCGCTCGGCGCTGCGCATGTGCATATTTTCAATGCCGATGGCAATTCCCGCGTCCACCAGCGGCCGCAGGCAGTCGCAGG
>JAQWBY010000371.1 GCA_028706165.1 Lentisphaeria bacterium
GACATCGGCGACATTCTTTTTGTGAAGTGTCGCGCGCTGCGTCGCCGCGGTATTCCGAACTGGGGCGTCTTCGGTCAGAAAGAGCTCCAGGGCGGCGGCCCGATGATTGACATCGGTGTGCACGTGATGGAGTCCGCGCACTACTGCATGGGCGAGCCCAAGCCGGTGTCGGCGTCCGGCAACTGCTGGACCTACATTGGCGACAAGCCGTCGGAAGTGACCAGCATGTGGCCCAACTGGGACTGGAAGACCTTCACGGTCGAAGACCTGGCGATCGGCCAGATCCGCTTTGACACCGGCGCGTTGATGCAGGTCGAGGCGTCCTTCAGCGCCCACATTGAAAAAGACGTGTGGAATTTTGAGATCATGGGCACCAAGGGTGGTTTCAACTGGGAAACGTCGACTCTCTTCACGGACCACGCCGGGACGATGATCAACTCCAAGGCCGCGTTCCTGCCCGGCACGCAGTTCAACTCGTTGTTTGTGGCCAAGTTGAAGAACTTCGCCGACGCCTGTCTGACCGGCTCGCCCCTGCGCGCCCCCGGCGAATCCGGCATGGCGGTGCAGAAGATGATCGACGGTATCTACCGCTCGGCCGCCGCCGGCAAGGAAGTCACCATCGATTGATGACACGCACGCAAAGCTGAATGGATGCGGGGCGGACTTCGAGCCGCCCCGTATTTTTGCGGCATGACGACGGCATTGTGAAAGGACGGCATGGACGACAGCAGGATACTGGCTGGTGATGAATATCTGTTGCGCTTGAGCCAGGAGGCCCACGCGGCCATCCCGGTTGACATGAGCTTTATGGCTCCCGACGGCTGGCAGCCGCAGCCCTACGAGACGACGCTGGGCGGGCGCTTTCATGTGACCGGCCCGGCGACCTACAGCAAAGGCATCAGCAGCACGCTGTTCTTCGAGCCCAGCGCTCGTCGTGGCTGGTGGCTGGAACGGCTGGACCTCAATGAGCAGTTGCCGATCCGCGTGTCGGTCCGCAATGTCTGGACCGCGCAACGAAATGTCGTTCTGCGTAGCGGTAATCCCCACAATTACGTGCGTATGACCGAACACATCGTCGCCCATCGCCTTGGCTTGGGGCTGGACAATGTGCGCATCGGCATGGATAGCGGTGACCCGCCGCTCTTCGAGGTCGGCAGCATGCCGATCGTCGAGGGCATCCGCAAAGCCGGCATCGTTGTTGACAAAGAACGGCCGGTGACCTTTTTGACCGTCAAGGAGCCGGTGACCATCGTCGGTCCCAATGGCGGTTTCCTGACCTATTATCCAGCTGCTGCGGGCGATCGCAAGCTGACTCTGGATGTGGCCATTGATTTTCCGACGGCCATCGGCAAGCAGCGCGTGGTTTTCGATGTCTGGGACGACGCCTTTGTGCACGGCGCGCACGCGCGCACCAACTGCTCTCAGGCGGTGATGTTCTACATGAAGACCATCGGCAAACTTTTTGCCGACACACGCAACCTGGGCTACACGAAAGACAACATTTTGGTCGCGGGCAAGCGCGCCTATGTCAACACCCCCAAGCTGCTGCACGACGGCAAGTCACTGGAGGCCGTCTGGCATCGCGCTTGCTTGGATCTCATCGCGGCATTGTCGCTTTTGGACAAAGGCCGGCTCTGCGGCAAGATCGTGTCCTACAAGGCCGGTCATACGCTCGACACGCGCTTTATGACCTTGCTCTATCGCCAGGGCGTGCTGACCAAGATCTGACGCACCCCGCCCGCATTCTGTTTGCGCCCTGTCGCGGCGCAGTAACGCAACCCGAGGATGGTGGCTATGAGCGCATGTGGTGATCGCAGCCAGTATTATGACACTCTGGCCACCTTGCTTGGCGCTGGCCTGCCCATCTTGCGCGCCTTGGAACAGCATTATCCCGGACGTTTCAATCGCGTGGCTCGGCAGCTGCGGGAAAGTCTGCAGGGCGGTTCGACGCTGGCCGAAGCCATGCGGGGCATGAGCTGTTTCAGCAGCTTCGAGTGCAATGTCGCCGCCGCCGGCGAATACAGCGGGCAGCTGGACCGCTGTTTTCGCTCGCTGAGCGACTGGTTTGCGCTGCGGCAGCGCCTCCGCCAGAAAGTCATCAGCGGGATGTTGTATCCGCTGCTGATGTACCATGTTGCGGGGCCGATACTCTGCGTGGTGGATGTCGCCATCGGCCAGCTGACGATGCCCCAGGTCGTCTCTCGCCTGATTTTGTGGTATGCCGTGCCTTGGGTGATCTTCATCTTGCTGCGGGCCTTGGCGCCGGGGCTGTTTCGCAGTCGCCTGGTTGGAACCCTGTTGGACGCCGTGCCGGTGCTGGGCGCCGTGCAGTTCAATCTCGAAAATGCCAGCTTTTTCCGCGCCTTGTCGCTCTGTCTTAATGCCGGCATCGGCATGGTCAACGCCATCAAACTGGCGGCGGAAAGTTGCAGCAACCGGGCTTACCAGCTGCGCTTCCTGCGCATCGCCAAGCGTATCGACCAACACGGCGAGGCCTTTGCCGCCGCTTACCACAAAACCAGCAGCGGCCGAGAACGGCAGTCGAGTATCCCGGCGCTGATTGATACCGGCGAAATGAGCGGCACCCTCGACGCCAGCGCCGAACGCATCGCCACCTTCTGCGCCAACGACGGCGAACGCCAGCTCGAAATCGCCGCCCTCATGGCGCCGAAAGCACTCTACGGCTGCCTCGTCCTCTACATCGGCTACCGCATCATCAGCTTCTACGCCGGCTATATCGGACAGATCAACGAACTTCTGCAATAGGCGTCGCGATGTAGTGGCAGGCATCCATCGCGCAATGGCGGACAGAAGCGTTCAGGGCCACTTAGCCGGAGCCAGACAAGTACTGGTTTGGGCACTATTCACGTTGCCATTTATCTTGCAAAACGCGCAGAGAAATCTGGACTGCGCGAATACATATTCAGGGGGAAATGTAGTCACGCTCGACGCACACGGGGGGCCTTGATTGCGCGAATACATACATTTTGTTGACATCCTAACGCGTTGACATATATCTTGTCTTCATGCCGAACAAGTTTGGCGGGCATTTGCGCCGTAGGCGCTTGACCATGCTTAACCCCAGGCTTTAGCCCATAAGCGTTAAGCAGTTCATTTTTTTTCAATTTCCAATCCAAAATTTCCCTTTTCAAAGCGTCAAAGGCGGCTTGAAATGTCTTTCCCGTAATTGGTCAGCCATTGATACCAGCCATTCCTGCGGTCTTTTGTCTTCAGCGCCAAAGGCGCGCCCTAAGATAGCCCAGGGCAAGCGCCCGCAGGGCGCGTCGCCCTGGGTAAGAGTCCTATTCGATCGGAGCCCTGAAGGGGCGACCTAAAAAAACGCCGTGCCGGGCGCTTAAGTACAGGAAAGGGAAAACACATCGTTCCATTGCCCCTTTGGCCCCAGTCAGCTTCGCCGACTGGGGCCAAAGGGGCCGAGGAACACGAACAATACTTGCGCTCTACCCAGGGCGACGCTCCGCCTTCGGCGTCGCTTGCCCTGGGCTATCATAGAGCGCGCTTTCAGCGCTTCTGCCACTTCGCGGCAATAAAATGCCAGATCGGCCAAGTGCGGCCAGGTAATAATAATGGCTGTCAGTCAGTCCCCGGCGTCCAAGCAGTCCACAACCGGTCCCTGGCGTCCAAGGCGTCCTTCCCCATGGTCCAGAAAGTCCCCACGGTCCAATCCATGGGACTATGCCTCATGTGTCTGTGAGTCCTCGCCCCAGTGCGCGCAGTCGCCAAGTCGTCCCAGCAGTCCCAGGCGTCCCCAGGGACCGGCCGGTGTCAATGACTGAGCCGTTGCGTTGTTTCGCTTGATAAATGCGCGGCGGGGCTTTGCGCGTGGCAAAGCGTGCTATATTAGCGGCCGTTTTTCCCGGATTTTGTTGGTGTGACAGTGTTGAAAAGCGAAGGACGGCGTTCATGTCGCGATTCAAAATAGGCGTGATGGTTGATTCATTTCGGCTGCCGATACCGGCTGGTGTGCGCAAGGCCCGTGAGGTGGGTGCGGACGGCATTCAGGTCTATGTGGTCGA
>JAQWBY010000372.1 GCA_028706165.1 Lentisphaeria bacterium
ACGACTACAGTCTGATGCTGTTCAAGGACCGCGACGGCAACTGGCTGCTGCCGCATTGGTCGTGGGGGCGAACGCCGTATTCGCTCTTCATTGCCGGCATCAGCGGCAAGGCCGTGATGGTCGATATCTTCGGCAATGAAACGCCGGCGGCGCTCGACCAGGGAACGATCGTGCTCACGGCCGACGCGCGTCCGGCCTTCCTCAAAATCAGCGGGCAGGCGGCGCCGCCGTTGCCCGTCGGCGACATCATTCAGCAGGACGAGGACTTTGTGATCTTCCCCGGGCAGACGCAGTCTTTCTCCTTTGCTTTGGAGAACAAAACGACGGCGACGATTGACTACCGCTACCGCTTTGTGCCGCAGGCCGGTCTGACGGTGATGCCCGACCAGGGGCAAGCAACGCTCAAGGCGGGCGGGCGCGCCGTCATGCCGGTGACCTTCGCCGCCGCGGCCGATTTCAGCGGTCGCGAGACCGTGGTGGAAATTTCCGCTGGCGACCAGTGGCGCTTGTCTTTGCCGCGCCGGCTCAACCACGGCGTGGTGCTGCCCGCTGGCGAATTCCCTGTCGAGCCGCAGTTCGTGATGGAAGACAAGGCTCAGGTGCAGCAACTGGTGCCCTTCGAACCTAGCTGGCAGCAGCTCTTCTGGCGCGGGCCCGAGGATCTCAGCGCGAAGGCGTGGCTGCGCAGCAGCGACAGCGCCTTCGTCGTCAAAATCATCGTGCAGGACGATATGCATTGCCAGCCATTCAGTGGCACCAATATGTTCCAGGGCGACAATGTGCAGCTTGGGCTGCAGGTCCCAACGCAGGACACGTTTTGGGAAATCGGCCTGAGCCACCGCGATGATGGCGCCAGCGAGGTCTTCATCTGGTCGGCGCCCAAGGGCTTTGACGCGGCGGCTGCCGCCAAGCAGATTCGCCTGGAAACAAGCCGCGACGACGCAGCCAAAACCACCACCTACATCGCGGAGCTGCCCTTTGCGGTCCTGGGTGCTGAAACCGCCGCCGGTCAGCGGCGCTGCCGTTTCAACTATCTGGTCAATGACTGTGACGACGGCAAGACTCGCGAAGGCTACATGCAGCAATTCCCTGGCATCGGCGGCGAGAAGTCAGCAAAGCAGTTCATGCACCTGACCTACTGAGGAAACGAGAGGCACAGCGAATCGTGTCGTAACTCGGCGTTTATGCTGGGCGCGGTGACTACTTATCCCAGGGGTAGGTGATTTCGACGGGTTTGCCGCCGAGGCGCGCCGACTCGCCGGCGAAGATACCGGGGAGGGTCATGCGCAGGCCGGCGCGGAGATCGATGGGGGCCTGTTTGGCGCCGTTACGCAGGGCATTGATGAAGGTGAAGGCGAGATATTCGTCAGCGCCGCCATGTCCGAGACTGCCTTGGAGGTCTTTGGGCAGCATGGCATCAAGGCCATCGGGTTTGGTGCCGACGGCGATGGCCTGCAGCTGGTCGTTCCAAGGCTCGTCCGTCGATTTGAATAGCACTTGTTCGGGTATGGGGCCGCGTTTGTTGAGGCGTTCGAAGTAGCCCTTGGTGCCATACACTTTGTAGGAATGCCCTTGCGGGCCGTGAGTGATGAAGGAGCAGGTCTGCCGCACGACGACGTTGCTGGGCGTCTGGTACAGCGCGATCTGGGCGTCGTGAGCGTAGGGTTCGCCGCTGATGTGGCTGCCGGTGTCAACGCACACCACGCTGCGCAAATCCTCGTCCAAAATGGACAGCAGCGGCCCCAGCGAATGCGTGCAGTAGCTGATCGGGCCGGGTTTGCCTGCCGACGGCAGGCGCCAGGGCGTTTCCTTCCAGAGATAACGGCAGTCGTGGATGTATTCGGCTTCCAGCTGGTAGGGCTTGCCCAGCAGGCCCTGTCGCCAGAGCTCCTGGAGTTTGAGCACAAAGCCGTAGCCGCAGGTGGTCGCGCCGGTCATCAGCAGTGCCTGCGAGCGCTTTTGCGCGTCCCAGAGCATGTCCGCTTCCGCGCTGGACGCCACCGAGGGAATGTCAGAATAGACGTGGATATTGCGCGCCAACGCCTTGGCGCAGAATTCCGCGTGGCAGCGCGCCGGCGTCTCCACCAGCACGATGTCCGGCTGGGCCTTGTCGAGCATGGCGTCAAAGTCGTCGTAGAAGACTGCGTCCGGGAAGAGCTTGGCCATGGCGGGGTTGTCGCCGCCGGCGCCGTGGCTGTCCTCGTAGAAGAGCTCCGGCCGCAGGTCGCAGGCGGCGACGCCGACCACGCCCGGCAGGCAACGGCAGAACTGCTTGAACATGAAGCGGCCGCGATGACCAAGGCCGACGACGCTCAGTTTATACTCACGCATGCTGCAAATGCCTCCTGCTGGGGACGGTTCGTCGACTTGATCGGACGGATCGGACGGATCAGACGGATCGGACGGATCGGACGGATCAGACGGATCAGACGGATCGGACGGATCGGACGACTTGATCGGTCCGATGATCTAACCGATCAGGGAGCTCAGCCACATCTTCTGCTAATGTGGCGTAGTCTTGGCGCAATGCAATAGGCGTTTATATTGACGGCGCCGTGTCGCATCATGTTGGCAAAGCGAGCCAGAAAGCAAGGAATCAGCCCATGCAAATGGATGTCCTCATTGAAAACGCGTTGTATCTGTTGGCCTTGCTCAATCCAGTCAGCAAGGTGATGTTTTTGGCGACTTACGAGCCGTCGTTGAATCGCCAACAGATAGTCGAGTTGTCGTGGAAGTCGTCGGTTGCGGCGTTGATCATCCTCACCGTGCTGGCGGCGGCTGGGCAGATGATCCTCACGGATATCTTTCGCATTGAGCTGTATTCGCTGCGCATCACCGGCGGCCTCATTCTCTTTTTCATTGGCTGGCATGCGGTGCGTGAAGGGCGCTTCATGAACCGTCGGCACCAGAGCATCAAGCAGGACTTCACCGAGTTGTCGCTGGTGCCGCTGGCGGCGCCGCTGATTGCAGGGCCGGGGACCATTGCGGCGGCCATATCGTCCACGGCGGAATTTGGGCTGGGCCTGACGGCGCTGGCGCTGTTGCTGGCCGTCGCCATCAATTTTGTCTTCATGCTGTTTTCGCTGACTATCAACCACGTGTTTGAGCGCACGCATTTGTTGGGGCCGCTGATTCGCCTGACGGGACTGATCATCGCCTCCGTGGCCGTGCAGATGGTTATTACCGGTCTGCGTGATAGTAATTTGTGGTAACCCGGCGCGGATACTATCGCCTGCCAACTGCCAGAAGTGTCAGTATCCTGCTTTCACGATGTGAACCATGATTATTATTTCACTTGCGCTCTTGAGTTTTTTCCGAAATAATGTTACAATCTTACCTGTACATAGCTTCAATTTTTTGATGGTAACAAATTACTAGCAACAGCAACACTACAAAGAACGGGGTGTGGCATGAACAAGAAGTTTTCCCGAGTAATAATGTTTACCCTCATTGAGCTCCTGGTGGTCATTGCCATCATCGCGATTTTGGCGGCGATGCTGTTGCCGGCTTTGAGCAAGGCCCGCGCCAAGGCCCGGGCGATTTCCTGTACCAGCAATCAGAAACAGATCGGCCTTAGTGTTGGCATGTACGCTGATGACAATGAGGACTTTTTCCCCTTCACGGGCTGGTTCAGCTCTGGCACGCCGCCGAAAAATCTGTCCATTCCGCCGCAGCAGTTGATCTATGGCTATGCGGGTGATAAGAAGATGTTCCAGTGCCCCGGTGACCCGGCTTTGGACAAGAGCAAGACCTACACCAGTCCCTATGCGATCAACGCCAGCATCTCGGTTCGTGCGAGCTACTGGTGGGAATTCGCCAACCGGCCGGATTTCCAGGATCGGAATTACAGCTACATGTTCAATGAGCGCACGCTGACGGCTGCCATGCGGCGTCTGCAGGTCGTTCAGCCCTCCAATCTCGGCTACAGCTGCGATGGCTGCATTGTTCCCAACGGCAATACCTGGGCGGTGATCAACGTCTATGACGCCAGCAGGACCGGCTGGAATATCCGCTTGGACTTCCTGCATGGCGACT
>JAQWBY010000373.1 GCA_028706165.1 Lentisphaeria bacterium
CAGCTGGCCGACATGACGCGCTGAACAAGGGGCAGGGGGGCTCTGATGGCACCGGTAATCGGTCAGTAACCACCCCGGTGGGGAAAACACCGGGGACAAGTTGCAGGAAACCCACGGCCCGCTGCCGCCCGGCCATTCGACCTTGATTTCCGCCGACCTTTGCGGCAGCGGGTTTCATAGGAGTAATCGACAGCAATCGACAGCAATCGATAGCAATCGACAGCAATCGACGCACGCATCCCTTTGCGGCATCGGTTTCATAGGAGCCATTGATAATTGAGCCATAGAGCTTCTGGCTGAGTCAAACGTGCCCGTTTCCCTGGCCGCGAAGCGGCAGAAGCGCTGAAAGCGCGAAACATACCAGCCCAAGGCAAGCACGCTGAAAGCGTGCGCCGCCCTGGGTACAACGGCGACCATGTTCGTGTTCCTCGGCCCCTTTTGCCCATTCGGCGAAGCTGACTGGGGCAAAAGGGGCAATGGAACTCACTTGCTTATCTGGGATTGACATCGGCGACATGTTTGGCCGCCATTATCAATGGGTGACCGATTACGAGGTTTCTGTGCTGAAATAGAACGAGGTAGTTGAGGAAACAGCTTAGCTTTGTTATACTACCTGACGAATGCGGAAAGCCTGGCACAGGCAGTGACGACGACGGCAGGTGCCCCTATGAAGCCGCCTTACAGAATGCATGGATGTGGTCCGAAAGAGGAGGAACGCCAATGACATTTCGCAAAAGTTTTACGCTGATTGAACTTCTCGTCGTGATTGCCATCATCGCCATTCTGGCGGCCATGCTGCTGCCGGCGTTGAGCAAAGCGCGGGAGAAAGCGCGCAGCATCAGCTGTACCAGCAATCTCAAGCAGATCATGCTGGCTGCTGACATGTACCTCAATGACAATGCCGACACCTTCATGACCCAGGGATCAGTCAACAGCATTTCACAGGGCTACAATCCCCAGAAGTACTACGAGAATGACACCTATGAGTTGGAGACTTACGGCAATTACCAGGTCCATTTCGCCTCGTATGTCGGCGACAAAAAGACCTGGTTCTGCCCGACGTCGAGTAACTACACCACGCCTTGGCAGCGTTTTGCCTATGACTATCCGATGACCACCGCCTTGCATGCTAAGGTGCGTTTTGCGGTTCCCGGCACGGGAACCTTCTCGAAATCCATCTCGGAATGCGCGCTGACGGGTGACGGTTACTACGAATGGATACAATGGGACTGGCCGGACCGCGTGCATGCTCGGCATAACCGCAGTCTTAATATTGGCTATCTGGATGGCCATGTCGGCACGGAGAAGGGCGAGGCGGTACAGTCAAAGTCAGGCATCTTTGGTCAAAACAGCTGGGTTGCCGGCAAGACCATCCGTTACTGATGTGCATGGCAGCCCGTTGCCGGCTATATGAGTCACTGGTGGGGCCGGCACGGCTACTAGTTGCTTGCGAGGAAAAGACGACATGACCAATTTATCGGGGATTGCCCCATGCTGGCATGGCCATGATGCCTTCAAGCCCGTACAGCTGGGGCGGTTGCGCCTACCAGGGCGCCTTGTCCGTTCGGCGACGGAGATGTTCAAGGCCCACGCCGATGGCCATGTGGACGATGCGGAGCTGGCGTGGATGAACGACTTGGCCGCGCAGCCACTGGGCATGATCATCAGCGGGCACACGGCGGTCGCCGCGGCCGGTCGGTCACACTTGGGCCAGAATGCCTTTTGGAGCGACGAGTTCATTGCCGACCAGCAGCGGCTCTGCCAAGCGATGCAGGCCGGCGGCGCCAAGGCCATTCTGCAAATCGGCCATGGCGGTATGAAAGCAAAGGGCTGCAATGGCGGCCGGCCGGTGTTTACGCCCGACAATATGACCATCGCGGATATTCAGCAGACCGTGCAGGCTTTTGCCGCTGCCGCTCTGCGCGCCAAGCGCTGCGGCTTTGACGGTGTGCAAATCCATGCCGCGCACCTGTACCTGCTGTCGGAGTTTTTCTACCCGCAGTACAATCACCGCCAGGACGACTACGGCGGCACCGGCGAGTGCCGGTTCCGCATTATCCGCGAGGTACTGGAAGCCGTGCGCGCCGCCTGCGGCGACGATTTTCCGCTGCTGATCAAAATCAACGGCGACAATTTTGCCGAGGGCGAGGACTGCGAAGCCTATTTCCATGACATGTGCCAGGTTTTGCGGACCTGCGAGAGTTGTGGCGTTGACGCCCTGGAGCTCAGCGGCTACCATCCCAATCCCCCAGAGCCGGCCGGCGGCGCCGAACCCTATTTTCTCGATAACGCGATTCGTCTGCGGGCGCATAGCGGCAGCTTGCTGCCGATGATTCTGGTCGGTGGCATTCGTCGTCGCGAGCATATTGAACGGGCCTTTGCGGCGGGCATGGCGGCGGTGTCGCTCTGCCGGCCCTTCATGGCCCGGGCAGACTGCCTCGCGGCGATTTTTGCGCCATAACGCCCGGCGCGTGCGGGTTGCGCGGGGGAGGGGCGCCGGCCGGCTGCAGCCGGCCGGCGGCATTCTGGTCGTCGCGCAGTACCCGTCTTGAGCGCCTATCCGAGTGAACATGTTTGTGCCGAGGACCGAGGAGGCCCCGTCATGGACCAACCCTATTTGCTCAAACAGTGCCGCGAGTTGCTGATTGACGATTTTCATAGTGAGACGCGCATCGGCGACCTGCATTTTCGGCTGCATTCACCACAGACGCTGCCCGAGGAGCCGACGCAGCCGCGAGGCCATTACCAGACGGTGATTCACGCGGACGGCATTTACCGCCTCTATTATCGCGGCCAGCTGCCTATGCCGGAAGCAACGCTGCAAGACGGCAATCCCGGCGAATACACGGCCTACGCGGAAAGCGACGACGGACGCACTTGGCGCAGCCCGGAGCTGGGGCTATTCCCTGGCAAGCCCGCGAATGCCGTCTGGTCGGGCAGCATGGCCACCCATAACTTTGCGCCGTTCTTGGACGAGCGCCCGGGCTGCCCGCCGGAGGAGCGCTTCAAGGCGCTGGGGGGCGTGCAGCACGGTGGCGGGCTCTACGCCTTCACGTCGCCGGATGGCCTACACTGGCGTGCCTGTGCGGAAATGCCGGCGATGCTGCCGCCGAAGGACAAGCCCTGGTCTTTCGATTCGCAGAACGTGGCTTTCTGGTCCGCAGCCGAGCAGTGCTACGTGCTCTATTACCGGGTATTTCAGCCCGTTCAGGGCAAGAAACTCCGGGCGATCTGCAAGACGACAAGCGACGACTTTCGGCATTGGCAGCCCGGCGAATTCATGGCGCTCAACCGAGACGGCGAGCATCTCTATGTCAGCCAGATGGCGCCGTACTGCCGCGCGCCCCAGCTCTATATCGGCACGCCGACCCGCTTCTTTGAAGACCGTGGCTGCGCGACGGACATCAGCCTGTGTTTCTCCCGCGCGGGCGGCCCCTTGTTCCGGCCCTTCCCTGGGGCGTGGATTACTCCCGGGCCGGACCCGGCGCGCTGGGGCAACCGCTCAAACTACCTGGCGCGGAACATCGTCCAGACCGGCCCGACAGAACTGTCGCTGTATCATGCGCAAAGTGGCCGTCGCTACGTCATGCGGCCTGACGGCTTTGTGTCGTTGTGCGGTGGATTGGTCGGCGGCGAGTGGACATCCAAGGCTCTGACCTATGGCGGTGGCACGCTGTCCTTCAATGTCGCCACCAGCGCCGGCGGCAGCATGGCTCTGGAGTTGCTCGACAGCGATGGCCGGGCACTGCCCGGCGCGACCTTTGCCGAACACGATCTGTTCTACGGGGATACGCTTCGCTATGTCCCGACCTGGCGTGGCCGCGAGGAATTCCCTCTGCGCCCCGGCGATGTCTTCCGGATGCGCTGCCGTCTGCAGGAGGCCGATCTCTTCAGCTTCGCCGTCGAGTGAACGCCGCGCGCAATGCGACAGAGCGCGGCGGTCGGGCATCACCCGGGCAAAAGAAAAGGACGGATGGAGTTTTGGGCTCCATCCGTCCTTGATGTTGATGTCTGTAGTGTGCTT
>JAQWBY010000374.1 GCA_028706165.1 Lentisphaeria bacterium
CTTCAAGCTGTGTCGCGATGGGCGTTTGACGGGCTTCAGCCTGGGCCGGGTGGGCGCCAATGCCCGCCATGTGGCCATCAATGCCGCATCTTTTGTGGATGCCTGCGCGCTCTTGCGGCGTTCGGCTGCCGAGGAGCATGCCGGTCGGCCGGTGCAGGTGATGGCCTATGAAACTCAGAAGGCTTTCACCGCCTTTCTGCTTGACAATGGATTTAGGGCGACCGTGACGATGTTCGTCATGGACTTTGGCGCGCAGTACCCCCAGCCCACCGTCAATTATTTTGGCGCTTTTGGCGGCGAATTTGCCTGAAGGCGCGGGAGAGGTCACTCAGTCCGTACGGTGCTTTCGATGGCGATGTCGCGGAAGCCGACCAGGCCATAGCTGAAGATGAGGCCGGTGGCGCCGTCGCGGAGATCGTCGTCGCTGGCCTGCAGGACGGGCTGGCCGTCAAGGTAGGCGGTGATGGCGTTGTCGACGCAGTGGAGGCGCAGCTCGCGGACTTGATCAAGTGGCCAGTCGCAGGGCATGTCAGCCAGAATGCTGTCACCATAGAAGCGCTTGATGATGGCGAGGCGGCCCTGGCGACGGACGAGGGCGATGAAGCGATTCAGGCCCTGGTAGCGGGCGACCAGGCCGCCTTCGTCGGCAAGATGGACTTTGACCCGGGCCTGGATGGACTGATCGCGCCAGAAGCGGTTGCCGGTGACGGCCAGGCCGCGGCCGGTATTCTTACCGAAGTGCTGGACGGGCTCGCGGTCGTCAGAAAACGCGCCACGGATGATATCGGCATCGACGATCCAGCCGGGGACACTGAGGCGATTGACGATGGGTAGGGCGCTGGCGTTGATGCGTGCGGTGCCGCCGAGGCGGACGGCGAGGCAGCGGACGATACCGGTCGCGGGGCTCTGGCAGCGGATGTCGATGCCGAGTTGGGTGACGGGCATGAGGGCGGTGTCGGGGACGGTGATGTCGAGGGTGCGGGGCGTGCCATCGCAGGGTTGCTCTGGCCCGTAGATGACGCGTGGCGGTGCTTGTGGATCGGTGGCGGCAATGGCGATGAAGAGCCGCATGCGGGCGGGGCTTGGCGTTGGGCAGTCCATGTCGGCGTGAACCGTCATGCCGCTGTAGAGTTTGCTGACGCCGATCGTCTGGTAGGCGCTGCCGGAAGCAGCGCCGGGACAGACAGGCAGAACCATGCGGGCGACGCGGCCGGGATTGACGCTGTAGTGGGCGTGGAGGGCTTTCCCGTCGGGATTGCTGAGCAGGAGCGCGCCACGGCTGTCCTGGCTATGCTCATCGCTGAGGAAGCCCTGTTGGGCCAGGGGCTGCGAGAAGTGCAGCCAGGCGCCGTCTTTGGGTGCGGGCAGTTGCGGCCAGTGCATGACCTGCCGGCCGATGCGGGCAATGGCGGTGGCTTCGCTGAGGCAGTCGCTGCTGGCGCTGGTGCCATCGGCCGTCGGCAGGATGATGCGGTCGCCCATGGGGCTGATGAAGTCATACTTCTCGCAGATGCGGTCGAGGCCGACGACGAGCCCCATGAGCGCGCCGACATTGCCGGCGTTGCAGTCAGTGTCCCAGCCGGCGGTATTGACGATGGCCTGCGCTTCGTGGAAGTCGTTGCCCGCGTAGGCCCAGGCCATGACCATGACGGCGTGGTTGGGGATGACGTGGCAGTTGCCGCCATAGCGGTGATAGCCGTAGCGGTCGCTGATGCGGGTGAAAGTCTGGCGCCAGTCGCCGTCTTCGCGGCACCACTGGCGGACATCGCGGTGCACTTGGGCGATGAGCGAGGTGGCGCTGATCTGCGCGATGCCGATGTCGAGCAGCTTCGCCATGTCTTTTTCCACGAAGGCAGCGGCGATCATACTGGCGACGACGACGGCGGCGTTGAGGGCCTCGCCGTCATGCGAGACAGCGGCGGCGCGGCGTGCCAGTTCGGCGGCTAATTCCGGCTTGCCGGGAGCGACCATGCCGAAGGCATCAATGAAGATTTGCGCGCCGAT
Source organism: Lentisphaeria bacterium (assembly GCA_028706165.1). Classification (GTDB taxonomy): domain Bacteria; phylum Verrucomicrobiota; class Lentisphaeria; order Oligosphaerales; family Oligosphaeraceae; genus Oligosphaera. Next base: position 2,005 of record JAQWBY010000374.1, read on the forward strand.
CTGTTCGGCGACGACTTGGCCGTTGGTGGCGATGGCGCCACTACGGGGGGCCTTGATGCCCTGTTTAAGGCGGAGAAAGGCGGTGTGTTCGGTGGAGACGCCCATGCCGCCCCACCAGAGGATGGTGCGTCCTTCGAGTAGGTAGTTGAGCCAAGTGTCGCCGAAGAATGCTGTCGGCGTCTGCTCGTAGAGTCCGGAGTCTGCCAAGGCCCGGATGAAGGTGAAGGTGCCGGAAATATCGTCGTCGGAGACGACCAGTGGCACTTGCCGGTCCTCGTTGACATAGCGGTCGATGCGCCCCCAGGTTTCCTCTATTTTCGTTTTTGACCATCCTTCGAAAGGCCGGCCCATATAGACGCCGATGACTTTGCCGAGCACCGCCGCATAGACCTGCTGCTCGTAATTGGGGATTGGCTGCATACGATGAATCGTCCTCTCCTTGATATTGGCCGCTTGCGTGTGCGTGACTGTTGGCTTCTGTAGGCGAAGTCGTATAGTAACGGGCTGATATTTGAGGCTGCTGTAGCGTGCTCGGGGTAACTATATCATGGTGTCAAGGACATTCTTCCGGTCGATGAAAACATTGAGTACAAAACGCTTGTTGCTGCGGCGCTGGGCTCGGGGCGATGTGGACGATCTTTACGAGTACGCGCGTCTCCCGGATGTCGGCCCCCATGCGGGGTGGTTGCCGCACGCGAATCGTGAAGAGAGCCTGAATGTGATCGTCTACGGGCTGATGCCCAGCGACTACCAGTGGGCGATCGTCCTCAGAGAAAACCAGAAGGTGATTGGCTCCATCGGTTTGGGAGAGGACAAAAAACGGTCTGTGGCCAATGCGCGGGCGCTGGGCTATTCCTTGTCAAAGGACTACTGGCATCGCGGGCTGATGACCGAGGCGGCGCTGCGAGTCCTGCATTATGCGTTCGTGGACTTGCAGTTTGCCCAGCTGGCCTGCTACCACTACGAGGACAACTTTGCGTCACGGCGGGTCATCGAAAAATGCGGCTTCAGTTTCGAGGGCGTGCTGCGGGGTTGCAGCCAGCTGGCCAACGGCGTCGTGCACGACGACTGGTGTTACTCCATGACCCGGGATGAGTACCTCCACCTGCAACAGGAGTAAACTTTTCTATCCACAGATTACGCAGATTAACACAGATTATTTCTATCCACAGATTACGCAGATTAACACAGATTATTTTTTTAGATTTGTATGGCTAGTTTTGCAGTTTGCGGTTGTCTTGCGTGCAATCAAGACAGGATAGTGCAGATTTCGGGATAGCATGGAGGGAAAAAGCTTTTCTGGCATTGAAGTCATGTTAGCGCTAGTTGTAGACGAGCCGTTGGTGTTGAAGGCTCTTACTGCCAAAGTTCAAAAGCAGTGCTCGGCGCATGCCGGATGCCTTGAGATAGTTGATGACCTGAGCGTTTTCTTTGCAGGTAAGGCCATCAAGCGCTTTCAGCTCAACAATGACCTCACCAAAGCAGACGTAATCTACTTTGTAGAAAGTCTTTAGCGGCTGACCATGATAGTGTATAGGTAACGTTTTCTCTCGTTCATACGGAATGCCGCGTAACTGAAATTCCAGTTCCAATGCTTCTTGATAGACAGCCTCCAGAAAACCGTTGCCCAATTCTGCATGGACTGCCATAGCCGCGCCGATAATGGCATAGGTCTGTTCGTCCCTTTGCGGTACGTTTTCCCCCGGCAGCATCATGGGCAAATCACTTCCAGCATCAACACAGATGGCGCACACTCCACTTTGTTTTTGTCTGCAATAACATTGCATTAAATTGCAAAAACTGCAAGATGTTCACTGCAAACAAAAACAATATCAAAAAAATCTGTGTTAATCTGCGTAATCTGTGGATAGACAGAAACTGCGGATAGGCAGGCTTATGCTTGTGGGAAGCCGTTTTTTTCGATGCGTTGGCTGACGGGGAGGAGTGCGTCGATGTCTTCCAGGTCCAGGGAGCCGTCGGGCATGAGGGCGGTGTTCAGGAGGAGGTTAGCCTG
>JAQWBY010000056.1 GCA_028706165.1 Lentisphaeria bacterium
GACGGCTGCAATCTCTGTTTCGTCGAAGTCAAAACGCGCCACAAACGCCCCTTTTCACGCCCGGCCGACGCCGTCAACAACCGCAAACGCCAACGGCTGATCCGAGCGGCACAGCAGTACCTGCGCGGTATCGGCCAACCGCCCCTGCACTACACGTTCGACATCGTCGAGGTCATTTTCAGTTCCTGGCGCTTGACCGAAATCCGCTATTGGCCGGCAGTCTTTGACGAACGCAGCGTCGCCGTCGCCAGCGGCCGCGCCGCACGCGATGCCAACGACGCCAAGCCGCTGTATATTCCTCGTCATGTTTGACTCTCTCTATATCCACGTGCCCTTCTGCACCGGCAAATGCGCCTACTGCGCCTTCTTTTCGCTGGGCGCAGCCACGCCGGCACAGCACCGCTGCTACTTGACGGCACTGGCGGCTGAATGCCGTCGCCGGGCGACAGATTGCGAACCACTGCAAACGATCTTCGTGGGCGGTGGTACCCCGAGTATTCTCTCACCAGAGGAACTGAAAGAGTTACTTGCAATCATTGGCAACAACTTCGTCCTCGCAGCAGACTGCGAATGGACCATCGAGGCCAACCCGGAGTCGTTGACGCCGGAAAAAATCGCCCTTCTCGCAGCCGCCGGCGTCAATCGCCTGAGCATCGGCATTCAGAGCTTCAAGGCGCAACTGCGCGAACGCATCGGTCGCCGTGGCAGCCTGGCACAATTGCCGGTGATCATGCGCGCTGCACGCGATGCCGGCATCTCGCGCATCAACTTCGACTTGATCTTCGCCATTCCCGGCCAGACGCTCGCCGACTGGCGCGAGGACCTCGCACAGGCCCTCTCCTGGCAGCCATCGCATCTCTCTGCATACGCGCTGACACTCGAAGAAGGCACGACCCTGGCGCAATCGCTGCAAAACGACCTGTACGACGACGATTTCGTCGCGTTCTGGGATGCCTGCGATGAAACGCTGAGCGAGCAAGGCCTGCGCCGTTACGAAATATCCAACTTTGCCCGTCCTGGAGACGAATGTCGCCACAATCAGCGCATCTGGCATGGCGTCAGCTACTTGGGCTGCGGACCGGCCGCGACGTCTTTCGACGGTCAGGACCGCTGGACCAACCCAGCCCAATTCCAGCAGTGGCTCGATGCCCAACCAGCCGAGGTCGATCACATTGACGCCGATGCCCGTGCCGCCGAAATACTCGCCTTCGGCATGCGCTGCGTCGCCGGTTGGCAGTGGCAGGAATTCCGCCAGCGCTGCCTGTACGACCCAATGGCACTCCGCGGCGACGCCCTACGCCGCCTGGAAAAACTCGGCCTGATCACCCTAGACGCCAATGGCGCCCGACCAACCCGCCAGGGGCTACTTTTCAATGACGACCTCGTCGCCGAACTTCTTTGACAGCAAGGCTTGGCGCCGCGTCAGGCCTGGGTGTGGCCGCCGTCCGCTTCGGCCAGCGCCTCGGCTTCAGCCTGCGCCACCGCCTGCTGTTCGCTGAGCTTGCGGCGACTGCGTTGTTGCCGCCACAGACCAAGCATGACGATGGCGCTGATCAGTGATACCCAGCGCGTCAGTCGCTGCAGGGCCGTGCCGCGATACCATACCCGAATGACCCCTGCGCCGCTGTCTTCAGGAATAAGTACCGTTACGCAATGGCGTGAACTACTGCCGACTTGGGCGTTGCGTTTTCCACGTTGGTCCTTGAGCACCGCACCAAAACCCTTGTACCAAACCAAGGGCAATTCCACCTGACAGTCACTGCGGTTGCTCTCGTAGGTCAGCTCAATCATACCCGGGCGCGGCCGCGTGAAACTCAGCGGTATTTCCGGCACGGCCAGCAGCTTTTCGCCGCGCTCGGCGAGGTCTTCAGGTAACACACCCTTTGGCAGGTAGCACAGGCCGCTGGCTTCCTGTTTGACACCGGGCGTATAGCCACGAAAGATGCTCTTTTCGTGGATCTTAGCGGCATACTGATAGCCCATGTTGAGCCACCAGGGGGAAGCGCAGCCGACGATGAGCAGCCACAGCCAGCGCCGGCGAGCCGACGCCGTGCCGTTCACAATCGTCCCCAAAGTCAGGGCACCGCCAAGAGCCAGGCCAGCCGTCGCCGGCAAGTAAAACCGCCAGGGAAACTGAATAACCGCAAGGGCGCGCAAGGCACCTTCCCAAGGCACAAAATGGCTAGCGCATAAGAGGCAGACTACGCCCATAAGCAACAGCACGTCACGAAAATGCTGGGCGTTGCTATCGCCGCCCCGAAAACGCAGGCGCTGGCAGAGAACCACCAGCAGGATCACGCCAATGCCCGGCGGTATCCAATGCTCAAGCTTCATGAAAGGCGTTTCCAGAAAAAGACGCGGGAAAGCCACGGCGCGGTCGGCAATCGACCCCTTGGCGATACTGCTGACGATGAACGTGTTCGACGCCATTTGCTCGATCAGCGTCACCAGATAAAAACCGCTCAGTAGCCAAGTGAGCAGCACCGCCGCCCCTACCGCCACGATGCGGCGCGGCTCGCCCAAGAGTCGCACATGCCAGAAAGCCAGCAGCGCCGCAGTCACCAGCGCCATGATCAACAACGACAGATTGTGCGACAACGCCAGGCCTGCAAAACCCAACGCCAGATAGTAGAACTTGTGCCAGTCGCGATAGACAATCTCATACAAACCCAGCAGTATCCACGGAAAGAACGGAAAAGCCGTCATCTCACCAAGCGCCGCACGCTGAAAGACATCCACCACAAAATAGCTGCTCCAGGTGTAAAGCAGCCCGGCGGCAAATGCCACAAAATGATCGCGACCGATCTTCCACGCCACCGCGTAGGCACTAAAGGCATTGGCCAGTACCAGCACAATCAGAAAAACTTTGTAGGCATTGACCAGGCTCAGGCCGCAGACACCAAGCAACGCCACGGGATACAAAAAGAAATCGGGGTAAAACAGGCCGCTGGCATAGCCATAGCCCTGCAGGGCGGACGCGTTGATCATCACCGGAAACACCCCGTCCCGCAGGCCCTCACACATGGCATGCAGACGCGAAAAATGATAGTACATGTCGTGACCCGTCGGCAGACCCGGCATCAACAAGGGCAGGAGGCCAGCAACGCACAACACGGCCAGCAACAGCGGATAAAACCGCGCCGGACTTAGCCGCTCCAAAAGCCGATCGTGATACGAAGCAAGCACAGACACGATGTTCATAACGGACTTTCCCTACTTTGCGTGGCAACATTCAGATCACAGGCGAAATAGCCGGAAGCATGGCTGGGCTTGTCAGCGGTGGGTGACGCCGATGCGGCAATTTACGGCCTCGCAGGGAACATGTGCGACCAGTCAATGTCTTTACATTAGTTTTTGGCAACGTGAAAACAATAACCACGACGCCAAGGGCAAAACAACACAAACGGCTGCCAGAGCGGCCAAAATACCAGAGGAGAGACAACTATGGCAAGCGTGAAACTGTACAACAAAAACGGCGACGCTAAGGCCCAGCAAATCCAGGGCAACGTTGAAAAAAAATTCGGCTTTGTCCCGGAAGTGTTTCAGGCCATGGGCCGCAATGGCGATTTTCTTGGCTCCTTGATGCAGCTGTCGGATGTGGCTGGCAAGGGCCTCGACCCCAAGACCAAAGAGCTTATCTGCATTGCGGTCTCGGCCGTCAATGGCTGTGAATACTGCCTCAGCGCTCACCGCGCCATCGCCAAGGGCGCCGGCGCCACGGACGAGGAAATCACCGCCGCCATCGAAGTCGCCGCCGCCATGAGCGCCTTCAATAACTTCAATAAGGCCATTGGCCTCAACATCGACATCAAATAAGTTAGTCGCTTGTAGAATACTAGCGTAAAGCGCCCGGGGCGGGATGATCTTGCACTTACCCGCCCCGGGCGTTCGCGTATCCATACGGTAATTCTGTAGCTTTACGGCGCTGCTGGGATACCCAGTTCGGTGCGGACGGCCTGCCAGCGGGCGGCCATTTCCTCGTCGTCGATGACGGGCTGCCAGCCCTGCCGCAGGTAGGTCACCAGCGCCGGCTTGCGGAAGTCATCCGTGTGCAGGGCGACGTGTCGGACGCCGGCCTGGCGATAGAAGATCAGCACCGCGGCGCAGATTTTCGTACCCAGTTGTTTGCCGCGATAGTCGGGATGGGCGGCTACCCACCCCAGCTCGTAGTCATCGGGCGTTTCGGGGCGGAATTTATTGGCCATGGCGGTGGCGGCAAGCCGACCGGTCTTGGCATCGCAGGCGAAAAGGATGCCACCGGGCATGGCCTTGCCCTGCACCGTCTGAATCATCTCATCCGCCCAGTTAAACCCCGCAGCGCGCATCAGGGCGAGGTAACCGGCTTCATCACCTTCGCGAAATGACCGGAGCACGAAATCCGGTGCAAAGACCGGGTCGCTCAGGGCCCCCAGACGCTCAACGGGATAACGCATCATCAACTGCCGTGCTGCCATGCTCGCTTGTCCTATTGCTAGGGTTTTATCGTGCCGCGGCGGAAAACCTGCCGCCGCCATCCAGTAACGCGGCAAAATATAGCACGACCGCCGGCGCACAACGTCTACCAACGAAATATGCAGGGGCGCAGCAGTAATCCGATCACCCATTGATAATAGATGCACACCTTGCCTCTCTGGCACGGTAGGACGAGACGAGCCAAGCCAATGTGGCGCCCTGTTATCCCGAGTTCCTGACCTCCAGCCGCAATTATCCCGGTTTGCCCTACCGCTTCCGGACAAGAACCATTCGCGCCGTTGATTCGACCACCATCAAGCTGACGGCATTCAATATGGGCTGGGCCCAGCACCGACGCCAGAAAGCAGCCGCCAAGATGCACACGGCGCTGAATATGCGCTCGTTCCTGCCGTACTTCGTCCTCGTCAAGAGTGCAAAGGACTCTGACCCGAAAAGCGCCTGGGAACTGTGCGCCGACATGAAGGCCGGAGAGATCGTGGTATTCGACAAGGCCTATGTTGATTTTAAGCATCTTCAGACCCTTGACACGCGCGGCGTCTCCTGGGTGACGCGAGCCAAGGACAACATGCTCTATGAAGTTATGGGACAGCATGCGACTGGGAAAGCGGAGCCGTCTGAGCCCGTCAAACATGCGTCCGTCTCCTCAGAACCCGTGGCGGAGACAGCTGAAGTTATGGGACAGCAACCGCCCAGCAAGCGTCGCTATGTCCGCAAGAAATGCAAGGTGTTGTCTGATGAGCGCATCAAGCTGACAGGAGTGAAGACCAAGGACTATTATCCGGATGAGCTGCGGCTGGTCACGGCAGAGGTCGAGGTGAAGGGGAAGATGGTGGTGATGACGTTTATTACCAACAACGTCGAGTGGTCGCCGTTTTCCGTGTGTCAGCTCTATCAATGCCGTTGGGGCGTGGAGGTGTTTTTCAAGGAAATCAAACAGACGCTGCAGCTGGCCGATTTCCTGGGATATAACGAAAATGCCGTCCGCTGGCAAGTCTGGACAGCGCTGCTCGCCTACCTCCTGCTGCGCTTCGTCGCTTGGCACAACACGTGGAAGCGCCAATTCAGCCGGCTCTTTACCTTGTTGCGTGCCGTGCTCTGGAATTACTTCAGTTTGCCCAGCATCATCGAGTGCTGCGACACCAGGCGGGAGAGGCGTCATATTATCCGGGGAAGCCCAGATAAAGCATATCAGCTGTATTTTGAAGGGGTGGTATAGTCTCTTGGCTAAACTTTTCCACACACAAAGAAGGTATCTTGAAAAATCAGACGACCTCGTGCTCGCATATGCCCAAAAAACAGGTCATTCCAGGGACTATGGGACGGCTGTGGAATAAATCTATGTTTTTCATGGCACCTAATCTTCGTTCACGTTTTTATCCGCAAAAACGAAGTTTACTATAAGCCAATAATTAATTGGTGATTGAAATCACCTTCATTACAGTTGACGATTACTGCTCGCTCCCATGAGGGAACGGAGCCCCCCCCGGCCTCCTCACGGTGCCAGTTCGAGGTAGCCGACGGAGTCGCAGTTGGTGCTGTCGCCGTGGGTGGCCAGCCACATGACGAAGTGGTTGGTGCCCGTGCGGCGCACGGTCACATTGGCCCAGACACGGTCGCCGGCCGAGAAGGCCATGGCCTTGAGCGGCACGGCCCAGCGGCAGCTCCAGACCGCGTCCTCGACCGTCGCGCTGTACAAGGTGCCGGCCGCGAGTTCGTCGGCCGGCTGCTGGCTGCCATTGCCGACGATCTTGAATACAGTCTTCGCGCCGGACGTGAAACCGCGGAGGACGTACGTGTCGGCGTTGGGGCCGTCAGCACCCTTGAAGGACAGCTCGACGGCATCGTTGCCGGCCCAGCCATCGCCGAGCGAGCGCTTTTCCGCCAGAGGGGTCGCGACGGTCACGTAGAGCATGGTGCCATCGTGCGAGAAACGCGCCTGCGCTGGCGGCTTGACCTTCTCGCCGCTGTAGTTGTATGCCAATTCCATGACCTCGCTGCTCGGACTGCTGCCGCGCGGGACTTTCAACGTCGGCGTCGGCCGGGCCTTGATCTTCGCCGCGGCACTGACTTCGGCGCCCTTGTTATCGTGGGGCAGCACCACCTGGTCAATGCGCCGCGTCACAGGCCAGCTCGCCCGCCGTGGGTCCTTGTACAAGCCAATCTTCTGCACTGGGATGGGTTCAAAACCTATGGCGGCGACGGCTTCCGGGTCCTTGAAACGCAGGTCAGTGATGTGGCCGTACTTGTCTCGGCGCAAACGAGCGAAGTCCTTGTCGTCCTCATGGATAAGATTATCCTCGACAGTCTGCAGATGCAGCGTCTGTTTGTTAAGGGAGTCCCATGGGCCGCCGCTGTGCACATTGCGCGCGAAGACATTGCGCTTGGGCACGCCGGGATCATCGTCGAGCACATTCACCAGTTCGGGGTAGGCCTGCGCCCATAACTCGCCCTGGTAGGGCATGGCATGCAGCGCCTTGTGAATCGAGCTGGTCGTGTCATCCGTGAATTTCTTCTGCCAGCCCATGCCGCGATTGTCCAAGTGAGCCGAGCGGTGCGAATCAATGAAGACATTGTTAAGCACCTTGTTGTCGTCGCCACCACCAATGAATACCGGCTTGTTGCAACGGTAGAAGATGTTGCCGAAGATGGTGTGGCCGCAGTGCTGATCGTCCAAATATATGGTCATACCGCCGAAGCTACTGGAGCCCATAATGTTGTGCCAGAAATTATAGAGTAGGATATTTCCGCGCTGCGTCCAGTCGCGCCCGACGTAGTAGGCGCCGGCATCGCCGCTTTCGTAGACGACGTTATGCACCTCATTGAATTCCAGTATGTGGTTGTTGCCCGGGGCGGACAAGGCCATGTGCGGGCCGTGATGCACCAGGTTGTGCGCCATACGATTGCCGCAGCCCGACACCGTAATGCCGGTCTTGTAGGTCCGCGCCCGCCGCGAGTAGTCGTGGACGTGGTTGTTCTCGACGTTGTTCTCGCCGGCCGTAAGGGTTTTGCGGTCGCCGCCGTTGACGTGGATGCCGCCCTCGCCAGTATCAAAGACATCGCAGCCGTAGACCTCATTATGGCTGCCGTTCATGCTGATGGCGTTGAAGGCGGTGGCACGGATGGTGCAACCGACGACCGCACAGCCGACCGCGTTGTCAAAATGGAGCGCGCGACCACGCACGCCATCGAACTCAATGCCTTCAAAGCGCAAATACGAACAGCCTTTGGCGCTGATCAAACCGCTGGCCAGGGTTAATTCCGTGACACCGCTGGCGTGGGGCGGAATGAAATAGATCAAGCCGGCCTCACGATCAAGGTAGTACTCGCCGGGTTTTTCCAGCTCAGAGAGCAGGTTGAGGGCGTACCAACGCACGCGGCCGGGGCTGATCTTGTCCGCGTAGGGCTTGTACTGCACGGCGCGTTGCAGGCGTTCGTTGGCAGGATCCAAGCCCACGATGGGCTCGTAGGACTCCGCCCAATCGACATGCCAGTAGGAAAAAATCCACGGATCTTTTTCAGCAACCCAGCGGGCCATGCGGCCCTCGCTATTGACCGTTACCCACTCGTTCTTCTCGTCTACGTCGTCCACGCCAAGCCAGCCGGTCTTGGGCCAGCGGGATAAGGCCATGGGAACACGGTCACAGAGCAATTCGGCTTCAGAGAGCTGGCTGGCCTTGCCAAAGCCCCGCGGCGTCAACTGGCCGTAATCCGTAATGCCCTGCTCCTGTAGATTCGCTACCAGCACCTGTTTGCGCGCCGCTTCCGGCAGCTGCGCCAGCACGGCCTCGTCCGTGACCTGTTGCCAGTCGGCGACGGGCACTGCGCCCGTGAAGCGCACGCGGGCGCCCTTGGCGGCGCGGTAAATCACTGGCGCGTCCTCGCTGCCGCCATCGCGTTTTTCGAACAGCGTTGGTTCCGTAAAGCGGTAGGTCCCTTCGGCAAATTCAATCACGATCGGGCCGCTCATGATGGCGCGGCTTTTGCGCAGATAATCCCGCGCGCCAGCCAAGGTCGCCATAGGCTGGTGCTGCATGCCGAGGCGACCGTCGTCGCCATCCGGCGCAACGTAGATCGCCGGCGAAACAGCAAACATCGATTCGTCAGCGTGCCGGCTGCTCTGACAGCCACACAGGCCCGCCAAAGCCATCGTCACAAACAGTGCTTTTTTCATGGTTGCTCAATCCTCCGGTAAAAGTGATTGTTAGTCGTCCAAGATGCTAATTTATGTAAAAATGTGCTCATGGCGTCAGTTCGAGGAAGCCGACGCGTTCGCAGTGGGTGCTGTCGCCGTGCGTGGGGCGCCACATGATGAACTCGCCGGTGCCACTGCGCCGAACGGTCACATTCGCCCGCAGGCGGTCACCCGCCGCCACGCCCAATAGCGACAGCGGCAGCGACCACTCGCTGCGCCAAGACGACGCCGCCACCGCCGCACGATGCGTCGCGCCGTCCGCTGCTTCGCCCGCGACCTTCTGACCAGCGCGGATCACAAAATGCTCGAAGGCGCCCGTACTGTAGCCGCGGAAGACGTGCACGTCGTCATTGGCGCCATCCGACGCCATCAGCGACAGCTCCACCGCGTCCGACGGCCCCCATTTCTCGCCTAGATCACGCTTCGCCGGCAAGGGGCTCTCCACCAACACGCGCAACACCGCGCCGTCGTGCGCAAAACGCGCCGACGCCGGCGGCTCCGCCACTACGCCATCAAAATTCACCGATAAGACCATCGGCTCGCTCGCTGGCGTCGCGCCACGCGGCACCGCCAGCGTCGGCAGCTTGGACAAATTGGCCATCTTCTTGGCCGGCCCTGCGGGATTCTTCGCCCCGCCAGAACCAATTTTAACCAGGTCAATGCGGCGCTGCATCGGCCAGCTCGCCCGCCGTACATCGCGCTGCAGGCCCATTTTCTCGTAGGGAATGGGCTCGAAGTTGATGGCCTTAAGCTCGGCCTCGTCCTTGAATTTGATGCTACTGATACGCCCGAGACCGTCTTTCTTGAGCGTGATCCAATTCGGGTCGTCGTCATACACCACATTGCGTTCCACGGTTTGGTACTCCAGCGTGCCGCGATGGACGTCGTACCACAGACCGCCGCTGCTGACATTGCGGGTAAAGACATTGCGCTTTGGCACGCCGGGATCGTCGGCAAGAATATTCACCAGCTCGGGATAAGCCTTCGCCCACAGCTCGCTCTGGTAGGGCATAGCCCGCAAGCGCGTGCGCAGCTCGCGCTTCTCGTCGTCCGTAGCGGCTTTTTGCCAGCCCATGCCGCGGTTATCCAGGTGAGCCGCTTTCCAGCAGTTGACAAAGATATTGTTGTCCACCACGTTGTCATCCCCACCGCCAATGAACACCGCCTGATTGCAGTTCTCGAAGATATTGCCGAAGATGGTATGGCCGCTGTGCTGGTCGTCCAAGTAAATGGTCATGCCGCCATAGGTGCTGCTGCCCTTGATATTATGCCAGTAGTTGTAGCGCAGGATATTCCCGCGCTGCGTCCAGTCGCGGCCGACGTAATAGGCGCCGGCGTCGCCGCTTTCCTGCACGGTGTTGTGGATCTCGTTGTACTCGACAATGTGGTTGTTACCGCTGGCCGATATAGCCATGTGTGGGCCGTGATGCACCAGATTATGCGCCAGACGGTTGCCGCAGCCGCTCACGGCTACACCGGTGCGGTAACAGCGCGTGCGCCGCGAATAGTGGTGGACATGATTGTTCTCGATGTTGTTGTGGCCATCCGTAAGCGTCTTGCGGTCGCCACCGCTGGCGCTGATGCCACCCTCGCCCGTCTCGTACACGTCGCAGCCGTACACCGTGTTATACGACCCGCTCATGGCCACCGCACTGTGACCGGCATTGCGCAGCACACAGCCCACCACCTTGCAGTACTGACCGCCACTGATGGACAACAGCGTGCCGCGCGTCGCTTCCATGGTGAAGCCGTCAAACAGCACATAGGATAAATCCTTGCCGCGGATTATTCCCTCGGACAGCGACAACACCGCCTCGCCACCCCCGTGCGGCGGAATGAAATACAGCGTGCCGTCCTCGCGGTCAAGATAGTAGTCGCCGGGATCGGACAGTTCGCTGAAGAGGTTGAAGGCGTACCAGCGCGTGCGCGCCGGGGTCAGGCCATACTGGGGTTTCTGAGCGGGATCGCGCAGTATCTCGTCCTGCTTATCGCCAAAACCCACGATGGGCTCGAAGAGATCCGCCCAGTCGTGATGCCAGTAGGCCAGTATCCACGGCTCTTTCTCGTCTCGCCAGCGGGCGACGCGCCCCTCGGCATCCAGCACCACGCGATTGTTGCCGTCGTCCTTGGCGAGGGCTTTGCGGAAACCCTCCTTGGGCCAGCGGGCCAGCGTCATGGGTTTGGCGTCGTAAAAGAGCTCGGCCTCTGCCAGTGGCTTGCCTTTAGTCTGACCGCGCACGCCGAGTTTACCATAGTCGGTGATGCCCTGCGCTCGCAGGTCCGCCACCAGCACCTTGCCGCGGGCTTCCTTCGGCAGCCGCGCCAGCAGAGCGGCGTCCGTCAGTGGCTGAAAGTCCTTCACCGGCACGCCGCCACTGAAGATCACCTCGGCGCCATGCATTGCGCGGTAGATGACCGTGGCGTCCGCGCGACCGGAGTCCGCCGCCTCGAACTGCACCGGCCGCGCAAAGCGATAGGTGCCAGCCATGAACTCAATGACAATGGGGCCGACATGGCCGCCTTCACGCATCGCCCGGGCACGCAAGCGGGCGGCATCAAGGGTGGCCAGAGGCGCGCTGCTGCTGCCGTCGGCAGCGTCGTTGCCCGTCGGACTCACATAAATATCAGCAATTATCGCGTCATGAAAGTCCTTGCGCACCCACCCGTGGTTGGCCTGCCCCTGCAAACACCCCGCTCCAAGCGCCAGCACCATGAGCACTACCAGGGCATTCCGACTATGATAGTTCATCAGCAGACTCCTTTGCTTACATGGATGAATACGCCGTCCTGGCCGCGCCAACTTTGACCAGCGGTCTTACCGGCGCAACCCGCCGGCGCGTGACGGCAGTCAATCTGCAAGCCTAGTGTCCGCGCTCAGTTTTTCAAATGCTGGCGGAGATAATCCACGATTTTCTGAGCGGTTTCCATGCCGATGCCCGCCGCGCCGGCGGCGAGTTCCTCGGGCGTCAGCCGCGCCATCGCGCGCACAGAGCCGAAGGTCTTGAGCAACTGCTGGCGGCGGACGGCACCAATGCCGGGAATGTCCGACAGTATGGAGTCCACAATGCGCTTGTTGCGCAATTCGCGGTGGTAGCCGTTGGCGAAGCGGTGCGCTTCGTCGCGAATGGCCTGCAGCAACTTCAGCGCCGCGCCATCGCGAGAGAGCGCCAACGGCTCGTCCCGACCGGGCAAAATCACCAGCTCGTCGCGCTTGGCTAGCCCGAGCATGGGCAACGGCGGCATGCCGATTTCCGCAAAAACCCGCAGCGCCGCGTTGAGCTGGCCCTGGCCGCCGTCGAGGATGATCAAGTCCGGCAGCGGCAGACTTTCCCGCAGGAGGCGCCCGTAGCGGCGGGTGAGCACTTCGGACATGTAAGCCGTGTCGTCCGCGGCGGCTTCCGAACGGATGCGGAAGCGCCGGTAATCCGCGCTGGCCGGTCGGCCATTACGAAAGCACACCATGCTGCCTACCGCCATGCGGCCGGAGATATTCGACATATCGAAGCACTCCATGACCAGCGGCGGCATGACCAAACCCAGCGCCTCCTGCAGGGCCTCGACAGATGCCATGTCCGCAGGCTGTGAACGTCGCGCAATGGTCTGGCTGCGAAAACGCCGCGCGGGCTCAAGAACGACTTTGAGGTTGCTGATCATGTCCCGTAACGCCGCCGCTTCCTCGTACCTCATCTCGGCGGCGAGAGCCTGCATCTCGTTGCTCAGCTCGGCCACCAGCGCGCCAGCGGCGCCTTCGCCGCGCAGCACGGCCAGCACTTCGTCAAAACGCGCGCGGTACTCCTCCGGCGAAATGGCGCCAATGCAGGGACTGCTGCACTCGCGCAGCACGTGCTCCAGGCAATGCCGACGCGTCTCTTCGTTGGGCTCCGACGCCAGACAACTGCGCAGATGCCAGCGCTTGGTGAGAAATTCGATGGTCGCGCGCAGCGCCGCCGCCTGCGGAAAGGGCCCGAAGTACAGGCAGTTGTCGTCACGCCGAATGCGCGCCACGCCCAGCCGCGGATAGGTCTCGCTCATGTCGATACAGATGTGCAGAAAGCGCTTGTCGTCGCGCAATAGCACGTTGTAGCGCGGGTTGTACTCCTTGATGAAGCGCTCCTCAAGCAGCAGCGCCTCAGAATCGGAGGACACTTGGAAGACCTCGTAGGATGCGATGCTGTGAATCAACGCCCGCCGCCGTGGATCGCTGCGCATGATGCCCGAAGGCCGGAAGTACGAGCTCATGCGCGAGCGCAGATTACGCGCCTTGCCCACGTAGATCACCTCGCCCGCGCGATTACGATAGACGTACACGCCTGGCTCGCGCGGCACGTCCTGCGAACGAAAAATAGGCTGGGCTGGCTGTTCCGTCATGTCAACACTATCCTCGTGCGTCACGGAGCATCGCCCCGCAACACCAGTTGTTCATTTCCGGCGGCCCACTCATGGCAGGCCGGCATTTGGCATATAAAGTAAGACCCGCCGCCGGCCCGGACAACCCGCGCCGCCCGGCCTGCACGCATTTTGACCGGCCCTTCACCCCACAGGTGGCACCAGCATGGCAGAATCCGACGGCATCAGCCAACTTCTCTCCGCCAGCGACCTCGCGCGGCTCAGCCGGCTGCATCTCAGTTCCCGTTTCACCGTGGAAGGGTCTGTCGCCGGCGCCCACCGCAGTCAGCTAAAAGGCGTCAGTGTCGAATTCGCCGATTACCGCCAATACGTCGCCGGCGACGACCCAAAGCACATCGACTGGCGCGTCTTTGGTCGCAATGAACGGCTGTACCTGCGCCAATACGAAGAAGAAACCAGCCTGCGCGTGCACCTCATCGTCGACGGCTCCAATTCCATGGCCTACGCGCACGGCAAGGTCAGCAAATACCGCTTCGCGGCGTCCTGCGCCGCCGCGCTAGCCTATATCACCGTCCATCAGCAGGACGCTGTCGGTCTGGCACTTTTCGACGAAAGCTGCCGCGCGGTCATCCCCCCTCATGGCGGGGCCGAGCAGCTGCGCATCATCTGCCGGCAGCTCGCCCAACACCAGCCCGCCGCCAAAACCGACATGGCCGCGACCCTGCACCACCTCGCCGAACAAGCCAAACGCCGTGGCCTCGTCATCATCTTCAGCGATCTCTTCGATGACTGTGACAAACTCAAGGCCGCCCTCGCCCATTTCCGCCGCCGCCGCCATGACGTGATCGTTTACCAAGTCCTCGACCGCGCCGAACTCGACTTCCCTTTCCGCGAAGTCGGCGCCTTCGAAGACCTCGAAAGCGGCGAACGCATCGTCACCTCCCCCAAAGACATCCGCGCCAGCTACCAGGCCGCCATTGAGGAATTTCTCTACCGCTGCCGACAGGTCTGCGCCGGACTGGACGTCGAACACGTCATGGCCCTCAGCGACCAAGAACCCGTCGATCTCGTGGTCAGACACCTCCACCAACGGGCACTGGCCGGACGCTGAGCGGCACAGGCGCTGAACACGCCGGGTGCCGCTCATACGGCATGGCGCCGACACGCATGTGCTCTGCGCGCCGGCGCCCGCATGATCACCTTGTCTGTCAGCGCACGTCGTATTGATACTCACCGCCGCGGTAGTCCACGTACATGGTCCTGCCTTCGCTGAGCTCACCGGAGATAAGTTTGCGCGAGATTGGCGTTTCGAGTTGCCGCGTAATCACCCGCTTCAACGGCCGCGCGCCATACACGGGGTCGTAGCCCTCTTCAGCCAAGGCCACTCGCGCAGCCTCGCTCACCTCTAGGCCAATGCGCTGCGCTGCCAGTCGCGCCGTGAAGTCCCGCAACTGCAGGGTGACGATGTCCAGGATGTGCCGAGCGTCCAGGCGATGGAAGACCACCACGTCATCCACGCGGTTGAGGAATTCCGGCCGGAACATGCCGCGCAGCTCACTCATCACCCGGTCGCGCATGGCCTCGTAGTCGCCGCCATCAAACTCAACAATGTCCTTGCTGCCGATGTTCGAGGTCATGATGATGATGGTATTCTTGAAGTCCACCACCCGTCCGTGAGAGTCGGTCAGCCGACCATCGTCAAGCACCTGCAACAGGATGTTGAAGACGTCCGGATGGGCTTTTTCGATCTCGTCAAAAAGCAGCACGCAGTAGGGACGGCGCCGTACCGCCTCGGTCAGCTGGCCGCCCTCGTCATGGCCGATATAGCCGGGGGGCGCGCCAATGAGCCGGGACACGGAGTACTTCTCCATGTACTCGCTCATATCAATACGCACCATCGCCCGCTCGTCGTCGAACATCGCCGCCGCCAGCGTCTTGGCCAGCTCGGTCTTGCCTACGCCCGTCGGGCCCAGGAAGATGAAGCTGCCATTGGGCCGCCGCGGGTCCTTCAAGCCCGCTCGGGCGCGTAGGATCGCCTCAGCGACGGCCTGCACGGCCTCGTCCTGGCCGACTACGCGCTCGTGGAGCTGTTCGTCCAAGCGCAACAGCTTCTCGCGCTCGCCCTCCATCAGCTTGGCCACGGGTATGTGCGTCCAACGGCTGATGATCTCAGCGATGTCCTCTTCGTCGACCTCTTCCTTCAGGAGCCGCTCGCCATCCTTCTGCTGTACTTGCGCTTCGGCATCCCGCATCTGCTGTTCCAGACCGGGAATGGTACCGTACTTGAGCTCGGAGGCCCTGCCGAGATCACCTTCGCGCTCGGCCTTGGCCATGCTGCTCTTTGCCAGTTCCATGGCCTCCTTCAGCTCGCGAATCTTGGCAATGCCGCCCTTTTCAGCTTCCCAGCGCGCCTGCAGGGCGCCGGCCTTCTCACGCAGCGCACCCAGCTCTTTCTCAAGCTTCTCGGCGCGTTCCCGCGACGCATCGTCCTTTTCCTTGCGCAGGCCGGTCAACTCGATTTCCACCTGCATCTTGCGGCGCATGGCCTCATCGAGCTCAACTGGGCTGCTGTCGATCTCCGTGCGCAGTTTCGCCGCGGCCTCGTCAATCAAGTCGATAGCCTTGTCCGGCAGGAAACGATCGGAGATGTAACGGTCGGACAGCACGGCGGCACTCACCAGCGCGGCGTCACGGATGCTCACGCCGTGGTGGATTTCATAGCGTTCGCGCAGGCCTCGCAAAATAGAGATGGTGTCTTCCACGCTGGGCTGTTCCACCAGCACGGTCTGGAAACGGCGTTCCAACGCGGCGTCTTTCTCAATGTGCTTGCGGTACTCGTTGAGCGTCGTCGCACCAACGCAGTGCAGCTCGCCTCGCGCCAGCATCGGCTTGAGCAGATTGCCGGCGTCCATGGCGCCCTCAGCAGCGCCGGCACCAACGACCGTGTGCAACTCGTCAATGAAGAGAATGACCTCGCCTTTAGCTGATGTCACTTCCTTGAGCACGGCCTTCAGCCGCTCCTCGAATTCGCCGCGGTACTTTGCGCCGGCGATCAACGCGCCCATGTCCAACGCGATCAGTCGGCGATTCTTCAGGCCCTCCGGCACATCGCCGTTGGTGATACGCAACGCCAGGCCCTCGACGATCGCCGTCTTGCCCACGCCGGGTTCGCCGATCAGCACCGGGTTATTCTTTGTGCGCCGGGACAAGATCTGCACCACCCGGCGAATTTCTTCGTCGCGGCCGATCACCGGATCAAGCTTGTCTTGCGCCGCCAGCGCCGTCAAGTCCTTGCCGTATTTCTCCAAGGCCTGGAAGGTCGCTTCTGGCGTTGCCGATGTCACCCGCTGGTTGCCACGCACGCTCTGCAAAGCCTGCAACAGGCTGTCTTCATTGACGCCATGCCGCTTGAGTATCGCCGCGGCCTCGCGGCCCTTGCTGACAATGCCGTAGAGCAAATGCTCCACGCTGATGTACTCGTCCTTAAGCTGCCCAGCCTTCTCTTCGGCGGCCTGCAGAATCTTCGCGCCGTCGCGCCCCATATAGACCTGCGTGGCACCATCGCCAGTCACCTGCGGAATGCGCGCCAAGGCCTGGTCGATCTCCTGATTGACCTGCTTGGGGTCCTGCTTCATCTTCTGCAGCAAAGCCGTCACCATGCCCTCGCTGTCCTTGAGCAGGGCCGCCAGCAGATGCAGATCCGTCAACTCCTGGTGATTCATCGTCGCCGCTATCTGCTGCGCCGCGCCCAGGGCTTCACGGGATTTCTCAGTAAACTTGTCGTAATTCATCGTCGTCCTCCTTGGCCCGCTCAC
>JAQWBY010000057.1 GCA_028706165.1 Lentisphaeria bacterium
GTGTGGTCTGATTTGCTGGAGCGTGACGACAGCACCTACCTGAACGACGTGCTGGAATTCTTTATCGCCTACGGTGATTTTGATGATGAGCTGCAGTACGTCAATTTTGAGGTCAATGCATTGGGTACAGTCTACGACGCTCACTCGCCGGTGTGGCCGCTGCGCAATCTGGGCCACCGCTGGAAGCGCTGGAATTGCTTGGACCTCAAGGTCGCGGTGACCGTGCAGGGCACGCTTAATGACTATCGCGACGAAGATCAGGGCTGGACCCTGGAAATGGCGATTCCTTTCTCGTCGCTGCCATGGATGCAGGATCGCGCACAGCCGCGCATCGGCGAAGAATGGCGCGGCCATTTCGCCCGCTGGGACTACTCCGTGTACCTCCCTGAAGGCAAGGAAATATCATCCACAACGCCCTTCACCCGCGTGAATTTTCACCAGGCGGACAAGTTTCAGCGTCTGTACTTCCAGCGGTGACGGGCTGGCCATAGTGATTGACGACAAAGCGGGGCGGGCGGGTCAAGTGACTCCGCCCGCCCCGCTGGTACTTATCAGGCGTGGTTGTTGTACGCCCGGTTGGTCTGGCGCCGTCCCGTAGCGGGCTTATTTGCCGAGGGCGCGGTGGGCGATATCCCGGCGGAACTGTGCGCCGTCCCAGCCGATTTTGGCGACGGCGCGGTAGGCATTGGTGACGGCTGCAGCAATGTCGTCACCCAGCGCGGTGACGCCGAGCACGCGGCCGCCGGCGGTGACGATGTGGCCGTCCTTGGCGGCGGTGCCGGCGTGGAAGACCACGGCGCCAGTGGCCTCGGCGTCGTCGAGGCCATTGATGACTGCGCCCTTGGCGTAGCTGCCGGGGTAGCCGTGGGCGGCCATGACCACACAGACGGCGGCTTTTGGCGACCAGCGCAGGGTGATGTCAGCGAGGCGTTGGTCGGCGGTGGCGACGAGGGCCTCGACGAGGTCGCTGTCCAGGCGCATGAGTATTGCCTGTGTTTCGGGGTCGCCGAAGCGGACGTTGAATTCGAGCACTTTCGGGCCCTTGGCGGTGAGCATCAGACCGGCGTAGATGACGCCGCGGAAATCCAGGCCGTCTTGCTGGCAGCCGGCGAGGAAGGGCTGGATGACGAGCGCGTCGATCTCTTGCCAGAGGGCGTCGGTGACGACGGGCGCTGGCGAATAGGCGCCCATGCCGCCGGTATTCGGGCCGAGGTCGCCATCCAAAGCGCGCTTGTGATCCTGCGAAGAGGCCAGGGGGACAATGCTTTTGCCATCACAGAGGGCGATGATGGACGCTTCTTCGCCGAAGAGGCACTCTTCCATGAGGACGCGATGGCCGGCCTGGCCGAAGGCGCCGGCAAAGCATGAGTGCAGTGCCTCCTCGGCTTCTGCCATGGTCAGGGCGACAATGACGCCCTTGCCGGCGGCGAGGCCGTCGGCTTTGATGACGATTGGCGCGCCCTGCTGGCGCAGGTAGGCCATGGCGCTGGCTTCGTCGCCGAAGGCGGCGGCGGCGGCGGTGGGAATGCCGTGGCGGCGCATGAAGTCCTTTGCGAAACTCTTGCTGCCTTCGAGCTGCGCGGCGTGCTGGTCGGGGCCGACAATGCGCAGGCCGCGCGAGCGGAAGAGGTCGACGATGCCGGCGCAGAGCGGCGCTTCGGGACCGACCATGGTCAGGCCAATGGCGTGTTTTTCGGCGAAATCGGCCAGGGCCGGCAGATCGCAGTCAGGCACGGCGATGACGTCGCGCATGCCGGGATTGCCTGGCGCGCAGTAGAGCCTGTCAACCAGTCCGCTCTGACGAATCTTCCACGCCAAGGCGTGCTCACGGCCGCCGCCGCCGATAATCAGTACATTCATGCTGGGATGTTCCTCGAGTGAAGGGAAATTGAGGCACGGGAGATGTAACAATAACGCGCGCCTTAATTTAAGGTCCGCCCCGCATAAGAAAAGCCCGTAGCCGTTTTTTCCGCAAGCAGCCGAGGAACGCGTAGCCGTCGCTAGCCGTCGCTGGAGGCGTTCCGAGGGTGTCGCCGGCGTTACCCGGGGCAACTCGTTCTTTCGTGGCTCGCGGTCGTTTGCTTTTTGCATGAAATCCACTACTGTTTTGCAGTTATCCTGCCTGGGCCGGGCGGCCCCGGCAATACCGGTTCGGGCACAGCCCCCCCAAAAAAAACACGAGGAGGCAGCAGCATGGCAGCAAAGAAGAGTCTTGAGGGCGTTGTTTGTCTCAACCATCCTGATACGCCGGCGACGGCCCGTTGTGCGACTTGCGCCAAGCCCGTCTGTGGGGAATGCGCGGTTCCGGGTGGCGATCAGGTTTTCTGCTCGGCGGAGTGTCGTCAGAACGGCCTTGATTCAGCCGTCGTGGTTAACGACATCATGCAAATCAAGAAACGCGGTGATTTTCGTCGTCGGGTGCTGCTGCTAATCAAGCTCATCATCCTCGCCGGCCTGGTATACGCCGGCTGGGTTTACTACCATCGCCACCGCGATGAAATTGACAGCAAGGTCAAGGATCTCGACAGCAGGGTCAAGAGTATTGACATCGACAGCAAGGTGAAGGGCTCGGTAGAGAAGATCGACCAGTCCTTTGAGAAACTCGACAAGGCGGTAAAAGACTAGCATGGCCAACATCAGCGCGTTTATTCTGGCGGCGGGAGAAGGCCGCCGCCTTCGTCCAGCGACTCTGTTTCGTCCCAAAGCCCTGGTGCCCTTTTGCGGCGTCCCCCTGCTGGAGTTGGTCACGTCCTATCTGAACGAACTCGGCATGTCTGACATGGTTGTTAACGCGTCCTACCAGGGTGATCGCGTGTACGAAACCTGTCAGCGCTTGCAGCATCGCCATGGCTGGGACCTGCGTGTTTCAGCTGAACCACGGTTGCTGAACCAGGGCGGCGGCCTGCGCTACGGTATACGGCTGGTCCCCGAGGCCGAGCACATCCTCGTTCACAATGTCGATGTCATTTTGGACTATGATTTGCGGCAGCTCATTGCCGCCCACATCGCCCAGCAGGCGGCCGTCACCGTGCTGCTGATCCCTAATCGCGGCCCTTGTAGCGTGTCTCTCGGTGGCCAGGGCCAGATACAACGCTTTCGCGACCCGCAGCACGGCCGCTATACCTTCTCGGGCATACACATTTTTCGCCGCGATATCCTCAATTACCTCGATCCCGACCAGGATGCGCCTGATATCATCGACGCGTATCAGCGCGCCTTAGACGCCGGTGAGAACGTCCAGGCGTTGGTCGCCAGCCGTAATGTTTATTGGTCGGACATCGGTACCGCCGCCGAGTATATCCGGGCTCACGGCGATATTGCGGACTGCTCCTTGGGCTTCCACACCCTCCTGCGACAAGCGCAGGCCGAACAGGCCCGTCGCCGTTTTGAACTCGAACTCAAAGGCGTCCAATGCACTGGCGCTCTCGGCATTGGTCTTGAAGTCGGCGTGCCTGCCGGATCGCAAATCCACAACGTGGTCCTTTGGGATTACACCCGGCTGCCCCGGCCGTTGCTCTACGCTGACGGCATTTTTGTGGGGGACGACGTGCGTCCGCCCAAGGCCGTGGACGACGCGCGGCAGCCCGATCCGCGCATTTACCTCAGCTTGGGTGTCGATCCCGCCGCGTGCAAGCTGACGCCCCTGGCCAAGCAGGGTAGCGGCCGGAAGTACAGTCGCCTGGGCTGCGGCGACCGCAGCTGGGTGTGGTGCGCCTACAATCCCGACCGACGGGAAAACGCCGGTTTTTCCGCTATCAGCGACTTTCTTTTTCGCCTGGGCGTGCGCGTGCCTCAGGTCAGCTTGCACTTGGCGGATACCTTCGAAATTGTCACTCGCGATCTCGGCCAAAGCGACTTGCAGCTGGCCCCACAGCAGCTCAAGGAGGAATACCTATTTCAGGTCGTCGAGCAGATTGCGCGACTGCATGTGCTCGGCGATCAGGCCGTGCGTCTGGAGGAATTACCGCTGCAAAAAGGCTTTACCAAGGGCCTCTATGACTGGGAGCGCGACTACTTCCGCAACAACATGCTCGATGCCTGTCTCCATGCGCCGGAACTCTGGGCAGACGCTGCCCTCGAGTACTGCGAACTGCGGACCATTCTGCTGCGGCAGCCTCTCGTGCCCATCCACCGCGATCTGCAAAGCGCCAATATCAAGGTCAAGGACGGTCTGGCCTACCTGATTGATTTCCAGGGCATGCGCCTCGGTAGCGCCGCCTACGACCTCGGCTCGCTGCTGTATGATCCCTACCAATGCTACGATGCGGAATTGCGCCAGGCCGCCTGGCGCGAATACTGCCGCCAGGTTCGCGCTCTTGGCGGCACCCCGCCTGAATATTACGTGCTCCTCGCAGCAGCCTGCCAGCGCCTGATGCAGGCCCTCGGTGCCTACGGAAAACTCTGGATCAAAGATGGCCTGCAGTGGTATCAGCAATTCATCTGCCCGGGTTTCGATATGCTGATCGATGCCGCCGCCGAAGGCGAACAATTCCCCGCTATCCGCGCTATGGCCGCCAAAGGACGCGATATCGCTATTCAGGCGCTGCAAAAGACCTGATCAGACCGACCAGATGGATCAGACCGATACTCTTTACTTAGTGTACCGGCAATGGTTGGCGATGAGTTGATTTGTGACCATTTGCCGAGGTTTTGAGCGCCGAAGGCGCGCCCTAAGATAGCCCAGGGCAAGCGCCCGCAGGGCGCGTCGCCCTGGGTAAGGCCCCCACACGCTATGAGCCCTGTAAGGGCGGCCTAAAAGACCTTTGGCAGGGCGCATCATTAAGTTCCATTGCCTCTTTGGCCCCAGTCAGCTGCGCCGACTGGGACCAAAGAGGCCGAGGAACACGGCCAGAGTTGGCGTTGTACCCAGGGCGGCGCGCGCCTTCGGCGCTGCTTGCCCTGGGCTGGTATGTTTCGCGCTTTCAGCGCTTCTGCCGCTTCGCGGCAATGAAAATCCCCGCTGTTTTGTAGGGGCAAAAAGGGCAAAGAAATCGTTAAGTGAAGAGCATTGGACGGATCAGACCGATCAGACCGATCAAGTCGACGATCCGTCCGATCCGTCCGATCCGTCCGATCCGTCCGCGACAACAAAAAAGACGATCAGACCGATCAGACCGATCAGACCGATCAGACCGATCAAGTCGACGATCCGTCCGATCCGTCCGATCCGTCCGATCCGTCCGCGACAACAAAAAAGACGATCAGACCGATCAGACCGATCAAGTCGACGATCCGTCTGATCCGTCCGATCCGTCCGATCCGTCCGCGATAAAGACAGAAGACCCGACGGAGCCGTCTGCGATAATCAGGCTGCTGGGGGGGGCTGGTTCTGCGCTGCACCTATTGCATACTCAGGTCGAGCTCATTGCGGAGGCCGAGGTCGCCGCGGGCGAGCCAGCGGAATTCGTCTGCGGGCAATTCATCGGTGAACGTTTTGAAAAGTTGGTGGTAGCGTTCGCGGAATTTGAGTGAATTGCGGGCGATATTGACCTTGTACTCCTCGCTACCGAAGGACGCGGTGGTGATGCCCTCGAAGTGGTACATTTCGACGCTGGGGGTGTAGGCCACTTCGTAGCCGGCCAGGCGGGCGCGGACGCAGAGATCGAGGTCTTCGTACTGGACGGGGTGGAAATGCTCGTCGAGGTAGCCGACGTCGTCGCGCAGGTCGGTGCGCATCATCCAGCAGGCGGAGATCAGTGCCCAGGTTGGCCAGTAGCTCTGGTAGCGCGGATCGTGGCGTGCGGCGCCGCGGCCGCGGAAGGAAATGCGGCCGAGACGGCTGATGCCGACGCCGGCGCATTGAATCGGGTGTGGCTGGTAGGGGTAAATCATTTTGGCGCCGACGATGCCCAACTGCGGCTCGCGGTCAAAACAGCGGATGAACTCTTCCAGCCAGTTTGCGGTGCAGACCGACGCGTCATTGTCCATGAGCACGGTATAGCGCGAGCTGACTTTTTCCCACGCTTCATTGCGGGCCAGTGAGCAGCCTTTGTTTTCGCTGTTGCGCCAGGTATGGAAGGCTATGCCGGCCTTTTCCAGGCGCGGGGTGTATTCACGGATCAGGTCGGGCGTGCCGTCGTCAGAGGCATTGTCGACGAGGAACATTTCCCACGGCTGGGTTTTGGCGCTGAGGATGCTGTCCAGGGCATGGCGGGTGAATTCCTCGCCGTTATGGGCGAGCATGACGATGGCGACATCACAAAAACTCATCACGGACCTCTTGATTTGGGCTGCGGCTGGGTTGAGCCTGGCGGTGGCCAGCTGGGGCTGTCAGCTCATCGTCGTCCGGTGGCGCGCCGGACCGCCTGGCGCGCGGCGCGGCGCCCTGCCGGTTATTTGCGTGGCTTGAAGCTACGCCGGGGCGTCCACGATTTTTTCGCCGGTGCTGGCATGGCGTTCAGCCCGCCGGTCGCGGCCTTTTCGGCGTAGCCGGGGATTTGCTCGGCGTATTTTTTGACGACTTTGCTGAAAGCGGCGAGCTGCCGTTCGCTGAGGCTGCCTTTTTGCTGATACTGTGTTCGCAGGGATTCCACGAACTCACGGTCATCAAACGTTCGGCGGCCGCTTTTGCTTGGCGGCTGCCACTCAGAAATGGCGTCGGTCATGGCCAGCAGGGTCTCAATGCGAGTCTTGTCTTCAGCGGACAGCACGACGGGCTCAGCCACAGTCGCGCCATGGATATCACCTTCGCCTTCGGTACCGCTGTTGGCGGCGATGGCGCCGGCCAACTCCTGGTAGTTCGGGATGGCGGCGGCGTATTTCGCGGCCAGCTTGGCTAGCGCGCCGACCTGTGCCGGTGATAGCGCCTTGCCGCTTTCGGCCTGCTTGGCGAGCGACGTGTAGAATTTGCCGTCGTCATAGGTGCGATTGCCGCGTTTGACGGCCGGGCCCCAGCTGAGGTCTTTCATGGCGGCGATGAGCGCGTTGACGCGCGGGTCGGCTTCGAGTACGGGCTTCTCTTCGGCCTGGGCGTCATCGGCGATCTGTTTGCGGATGGCTTCGCCGAGGCCGACTTCGTCAGCGACGCGGAGGAATTCCGGGTGCTTCGGCGCATAGCGGGCGACGATGATCAGCAGGGCATTGTTCTGGCGGTCGGTGAGGGCCTTCCCGTCGGCGAGTTGCTGGCGGATGCTGTCAATGAATTTCTTGTCGTCATAGGTGCGGGGGCCTTTGACAACGGGTTCGTTGAAGGGGAAGTCCTTGTCAAAGAGGGCGAGGAGCGCGTTGGTGCTGTCGGGGTTTGCCTGGAGTTTGGCGGCGCCGTGGTTGCCCAACCACTGTTGGAACTGGGTGAAGAAGTCTCTGATCATGGCAACCCAGTTGACATTGCCTTCTTCGACCTGGTCGAGGCTGTTTTCCATCTGGGCGGTGAAACCGATATCGAAGAGGTCGGGCATTTGCTGGACGAGGTAGTCATTGACCTTGCAGCCCAGATCGGTGGGAGCGAGCGCGCCCTTGTCTTTGTTGACGTAGTCGCGCTCCTGGATGGTGTTGACCGTGGTGGCGTAGGTGGATGGCCGACCGACGCCGTTCTGCTCCAGGGCTTTGACCAGCGAGGCCTCGGAATAACGGCTTGGCGGGGTGGTGAAGTTCTGTTCGCGGAGTAGCTCTTTGAGGAGACAAGGCATGCCTTCGCGCAGGGCCGGCAGGGGGCGCGCTGCGTCTGTCGGGTCCTCTTCTTCACCGATGTCCTTGATGTTGTATACGCGGAGGTAGCCGGGGAAGAGGGTTTCGCGGGCGGCGGCACGGAAGGTGCAGGTGACGCCGGGCGCGGCCTTGGCGACGTCGAGTTTGCTGTCCTTGCTGATCAGCCCGGCAAGTGTCAGGTTGCGCAGTTGGCCGCCGGCGCTTTCGATTTCGATGACGTGGTCCATCTGCTTGGCCGGCGCCATCTGGCTGGCGACGAAGCGGTTCCAGATCAGCCGGTAGATTTTCTGCTGTGGCGGGGTGAGGTGCTGAGCCAGGCTTTCGGGCGTGCGGGTGACGTCGGTGGGGCGGATGGCTTCGTGCGCTTCCTGGGCGGATTTGCGGGAGCTGTAGCTGTTGGGTTTGTCGGGCACGTATTCGCTGCCGAAGGTCTTGGCGATGAAAGCGCGTGCCTGTTCCTGGGCTTCCTTGGCGATGTGTACCGAGTCGGTACGCATGTAGGTGATGAGACCGACGGGGCCCCCGCTGCCCAGTTCGATGCCCTCGTAGAGGTCTTGGGCGATGCGCATGGTCTGGGTCGCGCCCATCTTCATGGCGCTGCCGGCCGCCTGTTGCAAGGTGCTGGTGATAAAGGGCGGCGCCGCGTTTTTCCGCCGCGGCGTGCTGGCGACTTTGGCGACGCGGTGCGCGCTGCCGGCGTCTTCGAGGGCCGACGCCAGGCGCTCGGCGTCGGTCGCGCTGGCCACCCAGGCTTTTTCGCCATTGACGCGGGTGAGGCGGGTCTTGAGGGTGGTGGCCTGCTGATCCTGGGTGGCGAAGAGCGCGTCGAGATTCCAGTATTCGTCAGGCTTGAAAGCCTGGATTTCCCGCTCCCGTTCCACGACCAGGCGCAGGGCCACGGACTGCACGCGGCCGGCGCTGGTGCCCTTCTGGATATTGCGCCAGAGCAGCGGGCTGACCTGATAGCCGACCAGGCGGTCAAGGACGCGGCGGGCCTGCTGCGCATCGACCAGATTGAGGGCGATGTTCCCTGGCGTCGCAAAGGACCGCTCAATGGCGCTCTGGGTGATTTCATGGAAAGTAATGCGGTGAAAACGGCCTTTGCCGGCGGTCTTGAGCACTTCCTGGAGGTGCCAGGCGATGGCCTCACCTTCGCGGTCAGGGTCGGTTGCCAGATAGATGTCGTCGGCTTTAGCGGCCGCCTGGCGCAGCGACTTGATGATGCGCTTGCCGTTCTGGGTCAGCTCGTAATCCGGCTTGAAATCCTTGGCGATATCGACGCCGAGGGTGCCCTGGGGAAGATCGCGGACGTGGCCCATGGATGCCTGGACCTGAACTTTAGCGCCAAGGAAACGCCCGATGGTGCGGGCCTTGGCGGGGGATTCCACTACAACTAATTTCTCTGCCATTATCGCTGTGTCCTATGCGCTTGGGGTTATGCACACTGACTGCGGGGCGCGATGCGCGATGCCGCTGCCAGCTGGGTGTATTTGGAGCCTATACTATAGCTTGACGACGCGCTTGCCGGGGAGCTGCTTGACCAAATGCTTCATTTCCAGAGTCAGTAATGCCGCCAGGACGCTGGATGTTTCCTGTCCGGATTGGACAATGAGGTCGTCGATGCTCATGTCATTTTCCTGCAAAAAAGTCCATAATGTGTGTTCCAGGCCCTGCAAATGCAATTCATGGTGGGGATTAACGGTGGTGACGGGAGGCCGTTTGGCGTCGAGTGCATCTTCCTTCATACCGGGAAGGAGGGTGAAGTCCTCAATAACGTCTTGAAAGGACTCAATAAGCTTGGCGCCTTCCTTGATCAGCGCATGGCAGCCGCGGGCAAAGGGCGTATCGACTTGTCCTGGCACGGCGAAGACGGCGCGGTTCTGATCCAGCGCTTGGGCGGCGGTGATGAGGCTGCCGGACTGCAAGCCGGCCTCGACGACGATGGTGCCCAAGGCGATGCCGGCGATGATGCGGTTGCGCATGGGGAAACTGCGTTTGTCCGGCCGGTAACGCATGGGGAATTCGCTGATGACGGCGCCGCCGGCCTGGGCGATGCGCATGGCGAGGCCGACATTTTCTTGCGGGTAGAGGTAGCAGAGGCCGCTGCCGATGACGGCGATGGCGCAGCCGCCGGCGCGGAGGCAGGCCTCGTGGGCGACGGTGTCAATGCCCCGGGCCAGGCCCGACACCACCGGCCAGCCGGCATAGCTGGCGGCGGCGCCGATGTTGTCGGCCATGCGCTGGCCGTAGAAGGTCGTGTGGCGTGAACCGACGATGGCGATGGCGCCGCCGCTGTTGCGCAGGGCATCCAGCGAGCCGCGCACGTAGAGGCAGATAGGCGGGTCGTGGATTTCGTGCAGGAGCGGCGGGTAGGCGTCGTCTTCCTCGGTAATCAGCGTGGTGCCGGACTGCTCCAGCAAGCGCATCTCGCTGTCGAGGTCGCAGAATTCCTGCCAGTGATGCAGGGTAGGCGCCAGGCGCGGGCCGATACCGGGGACGCGTTGTAGGGCGTCTGCCGAGGCAGCCAGGGCGGCTTCCGCAGATCCGAAATAGGTGACGAGCAGGTGTTTACGGCCCGGGCCGATGCCGGGCAGCATATTGAGGATGATCAAGGCGGTGCGATGGTCCATGGTTTCTCCGCAGTACGAGGGCGCAGCCTATACCGTGGGCGGTCCATGGAAGATTGCAAGGCGCTGTCATGAAGTAACATAGAGTGTCATTCACTATCATGACAAAGGTAAGGCGCCCTGGGCTTTGGCAGTTCCCATGGCGCATTGTATGGGGGGCGCGTCGGCGGGTGGTTGTGGCGCTGGCGACCGGGTATCGTGCCTGGCGGCTGGGCCGTATTTAGGCTCGGCGGCCGCGTCCATAGTCCTGCAGGCTTTGCAGGTAGGCGAAGGGCTGGCCGGTGTCGTAGTGATCGCCATCGACCAGGAAGCCGAGCATACCGTCGCTTTCACGGAGGACATCGAGCGCGGTGGTGAGCTGGACTTCGCCGCGTTGGCGGATGCCTTCGGCGATATGGCGGCCGAGGATAGCGAAGATTTCGGGGGTGAGGATGTACTGGCCGTAGACGCAGAGGAACTGGTCGTCGCCCAAGCCGGGCATAGCGAGGTGTTCGCGGGCGTAGTCCAGGCTGGGCTTTTCCGCGAATTCACTGAGGGCGAGGACCTTCTGTTGCTCGTCGACCCAGGTGCCGGTGACTGTGCCGTAGTGATGCACGTCGGCGCCGGGGGCGGTGTAGAGACTGACGACGCTCTTACGGCCGTGGCGGGTGAAGGCGTCCAGCAGTTGCGCTGCACAGCTGACTGTTGTGCGGGACGCGTAGATGTGATCGCCCAGCAGGAGCAGGAAGGGCTCATTGCCGACCCAGTCCTTGGCGCAGAACACCGCGTGGCCGAAGCCCATGGCTTCCTTCTGGTGAATGAAGGTCAGGCGCTGGCCAATCCCGGCCAGAACCCGGCTTTGCTGGCGGGCGGCTTCGGGGAGGCGGTCGTAGTAGGCGTCAGCGACGGGCGCAAAATAGTCGGCAAAGACCTTCTCGTCTTCGGGGCGGACGATGATGGCGATCTCTTCGGCACCGGCGTCGATGGCCTCTTCGATGATGGTCTGGATGATCGGCTTGCAGACGCCGTCGGGAGTGATGACGGGGAACATCTCCTTCTTGACGGCCTTGGTGGCCGGGAACATGCGGGTGCCGAGGCCGGCGGCGGGGATGACGGCTTTGCGCAGGACCTTGGGCGGCAGCAAGTCCAGCGGGTAGCAGTCCATGCCGTACTGGCTGTTGAGGTATGCGGCGAGTTGGTCGCGTTCGCTCTGGCCGCGGGTGACGAATTGGACGCAGCCGTCGCCTTGGGAGCCCACGCCCTTGCCGCCGTAGCTGAGGCTGTGTACTGTCGCGTCGGCCAGTACGGCGTGGAGTTTGGGCGCCGTCAGTTCCGCCGGGCAAGCCGGTGCCAGGTAGCGATCGAAGAGCTCCTGAGCGCGAGTCATCAAGGCACCCAGGCCGGCGGCATCGCCTTTGGCCAGCAGCGCCTCGGCTGCAACGACGATGTCGCTGTTGATGGCGCCGAGATAGTGGATGACGTTTTTATCCTGCGGCGTAGTCGGAAATGGATAGGCCTTCGTCAAGTCCGCCAGGATGCGGATGGTGTCTTTCTTGCCCTGCAGGTCGGCAGCCAAGAGATAGATAGGCGCGCCGATCTTGAGGCGCTGGGTGTTGAGCAGGTCGCCATCGAAGGTCATGCGCACGGCCCCTTGGCCAAAGGCGCAGCCCTGGTCCATCCTGCCGCAGCGCGACGGGGTCAATATCTCGCCCTGGTAGGCCGCTTCCATTTCCGCGCGGACGGTCATTTTCAGGTCGTAGGCGTGGCCAAAGGCCCTGGCCACGAGGACACAAAAGGCCGCCGAGGAGCTCAGGCCTTTTTTGACGGGCATGGTGGTCTGATAGTTGTCCAGTTCCAGGCCGTCCACCTGATAGAAGGTCTGCATGAAATGGGCGACACCGGCCGCATAGCTGAAGAAATCGCCGCGGCCGGCGGCTTCGAGAAGGGCTTTGCGTTGCATGGGGTAGCAGGCTTCGTGGACGCTGCCATCGGGGAGTTGCGAACGCAGTTTGAGCTCGCCGGCCAGTGGCCGCACGCGTGCATAAATGCCCTGGTTGGTGCCGGCGAGGATCACTTGACCCGGCGCGATGGCGGCGTTGAAACGGCGGTAGGCGCCGGCCCAGTCGGAATGTTCGCCGAAGAGGCAGAGGCGGCCGGGCACGAAGATGTCATGGGTTTTGCTGGACATAGTTTCCGATATGCTGGGGTGGAGTTGTGAGAGGCGGGTCCGTGCAGTATTTTACCACGTTGTCCGCAGGACACAAGAAGAAGCGGCGTCGGCCGTGCTGCGGACGCGCCCCCGTACAGGTTCCCGAAAGTGCATTCATGGCCCGCAAGATATTTACCTTCAAGAACAAAAAGCACCTGCCGAGGTGGCTGGCGGGGCTGTTGGCGGGGCTGGTGAAACTGATAGCCATGACGTACCGGCTGCGCATTGAGGACCCCCACGGCTGGTTGACACGACACGAGCCGTGGCCGATCATCGTGCCGATCTGGCATAATCGGATACTGTTTTTGCCAGCGTTGGTGCCGCGAAGTTTTTTGGAACGCATGGTGGTGTTAATCAGCGCGTCCCGTGATGGCGGCTACGTGGCGGCCTTCGTGCGTTTTTTCAAGTTACGAGTGGTGCGGGGCTCGTCAAGCCGTGGTGCGCGGGCGGCGTTTCTGGCGCTGAGCCGGGAATTGCGGGCAGGTTACTCACCCATCCTGACGGTAGACGGTCCGCGCGGCCCGCGTTACACGGTGCAGCACGGCGTGGTCGCCTTGGCCATGCATAGCGGTGCGCCGATTTTGCCGATAGCGCTGAATGCGCCGAAGCGCTGGAATCTCAAGAACTGGGACGGTACGCAGATACCCCGGCCTTTTTCCCGGGTAACGCTGCGCTTGGGCGCGCTGCTGTTTGTGGCGCCTGGTGAAGAACGGGATGCCGCCGCCGAACGCGTTCGTCAGGCGTTGCTGGCGATCAACGAAGATTGAACAAGGACGCTGGCGTTTTTTGATGCGCCGGGTGACATATCATGCTGCTGCTGGGAGGACGTTGGTCTGGGGGGCGGGGTGTGTAGCAAGGAGACGGATGTCGACAGCAAAACTCAATCCATCGCAGCAGGCGGCTGTTGATTGCCTGGACGGGCCCCTGCTGCTGCTGGCTGGCGCTGGCACCGGGAAGACCCGGGTGATTATCCACCGCGTCGCCAATCTGATCCGCCATGACGTGCCACCGGAGGCGATCCTGGCGGTGACTTTCACCAACAAGGCTGCGAAAGAGATGCGTGAGCGCGTCGCGGGGCTGCTGACCCCGGCGGTGGCCGAGAAGATCACGGTGAGCACTTTCCACGCGTTCTGCGTGCAGATCCTGCGGCGGCATATTCATCTGCTGGGCTACAGTCACAATTTCACCATCGCGACCGAGGGCTATCAGAAGGGGCTCATCCGCGAAATTGCCACGCAGTTGAATATGGTACGTGAGGGCTGCTCACCCAATCTGTGGTTGGCTCTGATCAGTCGGGCGAAGTCCGCGCTGGAAACTCCCGACGATATGCGCAGGAAAGAACTGCCCTACGCCGCCGATCTGGCCACGGTCTATCAGCAGTATCAGAAACGCCTGCAGCAGATGGACTTGGTTGATTTTGACGATTTGCTGGGGCTGACGGTGCGCCTGTGGACGGAGCAGCCACAGGTCCTCGCGCAATACCGGGAGCGCTATCGCTACCTGATGATTGACGAGTACCAGGACACCAACGCCGTGCAGCTGCGTCTCATGGTGCTGCTGGCCGGCAGCCGGGCGAACATCTGCGTCGTCGGCGATGACGACCAGTCCATCTACGGCTGGCGGGGCGCCGACTTGGGCAACATCCTCGAGTTCGAATCCCATTTTCCAGCGGCACAAGTGATCCGCCTGGAGCAGAACTACCGGTCGACAAACCGCATCCTCCATGCCGCGAACGTGCTGATCGGCAAAAACAAAAGCCGCCGGGTCAAAAATCTCTGGTCCGAAGAAGGACAGGGCGAAAAAATCTTGGCTGTGTGTTGCGTGGATGAGCACGACGAGGCCAATTTTGCGGCGGAGTACATTCTCGGTAAGTCCGGTGGCAGCCAGTGGCAGCGTTTTGCCGTGCTGGTGCGCGCCGGCCACCAGACGCGAGTGCTGGAGGAGACCTTCCGCAAACGGCGCGTGCCCTACGTGCTCGTCGGCGCCAATTCATTTTATCAACGCAAGGAAATCCT
This sequence comes from Lentisphaeria bacterium, assembly GCA_028706165.1. GTDB lineage: Bacteria > Verrucomicrobiota > Lentisphaeria > Oligosphaerales > Oligosphaeraceae > Oligosphaera. The sequence continues at coordinate 14,478 of JAQWBY010000057.1, forward strand.
GGACGTCATCAGCTTCCTGCAGCTCATTCAGAATCCCCGCGACAATCTGGCCCTGCTGCGCATTATCAACGTGCCCCCGCGAGGCGCCGGCGAGGTGACGGTGGATAAACTCCGCGAACTCGGCCAGATCAGCGGCGCCCCGCTGAGCGAACTGCTCACCAATAACGCGTTGCTGCAGGCCATCCCAGCAGAGACAGCCCGGAACCTCGCCGATTTCCATAAACAGCTCGACGAGGCCCGCAGAGACTTCGCCACGCCCGGCGGCATCTTCACCAAGACCGAAAAATTTCTCAAGGCAATTCGTTACATCGAGGGCCTGGTGCAGATGTACAAGCCGCGTGAAGACGCCTTACAGCGCCGGGACAATGTGCTCGAATTCTTGTCCTCCATGGCCGAGTTCGATCAGCGCAATCCCGCCGGCACGCTCGGCGAGTACCTGGAAATCTTTGCCTTGCAGGACGCCAATGACCGCCGGGAGAAAGACCGCAATACCGGGGATAACTCGGTGACGCTGATGACCGTCCATGCCGCCAAGGGCCTGGAATACCCCGTGGTGCTGGTGGTTGGCATGGAACAGGGTCTTTTCCCCAACCAAATGGCGCTTGATGAAGGCAATGAGGAAGAGGAGCGCCGGCTTTGCTACGTCGCCATCACTCGCGCCAAACAGGAGCTCGTGCTGAGCTATGCGGAACGCCGTCGCGTCATGAACCGCGTCGTGGCCAAAAGACCGTCGAAATTCCTTGACGAGTTGCCGCCGGACGACGTTGTTTTCACAACGCCGAAGTTGGCGATTGCGCCGGCTTCGGATACGGACATCAAGAAGTATCTCGCGCAGATGCGCGCGCAATTCAAGCCGCCAGAACAACCGTAGCGCCCATTGCGCCAACCACAGGATCTAGCCATGAATGACGAACTGCTTTTAGTCGGTGCCCGGGTCGTTGACCCCCTCAATGCCTATGATGGCCAGCGTGACATCGGTATTCGCGATGGCGTGATTGTCGATCCGACGACTTTGCGCGATCCCGAGCGACTCCATCTGCAGGGCAAAGTCGTGGCACCCGGCTTCATTGATCTTCACGTGCATTTGCGCTATCCCGGTCAGACGCACAAGGAGGATATTCGCAGCGGCACGGCTGCGGCCGCTGCCGGTGGTTTTACCACGGTGCTGGCCATGCCCAACACCGTCCCGACAGTCGATAATCCAACGGTCCTGGCCGATGTGCTGCGCAAGGCCGCCACGGAAGGCTCGGTACATGTGTTGCAGGCCGGCGCGCTGACCGTGGGCCGGCAGGGCGACGTGGTCACCGACATCGCCGGTCTGAAAGCCGCTGGTGCGCCCGTGGTCACCGACGACGGTAGCACGCCCCAGCTGGCCGGCGTTATGCGCCAGGCGATGATCGCTGCCGCCGCGGCGGGCATAGCCGTGATTGACCACTGCGAGGACTGCAGCCTCGCTCGCCCTGGCGTCATGCATGATGGCGCTGTCGCCCGCGAGCTGGGCCTACCTGGCCAGCCGCGTTCGGCTGAGGAAGTCATTGTGGCGCGGGACATCATTCTCGCGGCCGAGACCGGCTGCCGGCTACACTTGCAGCATTTGAGCTCAGCCGGATCGGTCGCGATGCTCCGCCTGGCCCAGCAGCACGGTCTGCCCGTCACCGGCGAGGCCTGCCCCCATCATCTCTTCCTCACCGATGAGGCCTGCCGCACTTTCGGCGTGAATGCCAAAATGGCCCCGCCGCTCCGCGAAGAAGCCGACCGCCAGGCGCTTATCGACGGCTTGCGCGATGGCACGCTCTGCGCCATCGCTACCGACCACGCGCCGCATAGCGCCGACGAGAAAGCCGCCGGCTGGACTAAAGCGCCCTTTGGTATCATCGGCCTCGAAGCCGCCGTGCCACTCTGCCTCTCAGAACTCTATAATAAAGGCGTGCTCACGCTGCCCCAGCTCATCGCGCTCTTTACCGTTGGTCCCAGAAAGGTACTGGGCCTACCCGTGGGTAGCCTCGAACTCGGTGCTACGGCTGATGTCACCATTCTTGACCCGGATGCCAAGCACAGCATCAGTGTCGAGTCTTTCGCCTCACGCTCCCGCAATTGCCCATACGATGGCTGGCAATGCCGCGGTAAGGTCGTCGGTACCCTGGTCGGAAGCCGGCGATAACCGGCGAGGGCAGCTGCGTTTTTGGGCGCCCCAAGGGGCGCCCCACAGGACGACCAACCATGGCCGGTGTGTGAAGGGGCGACCCGCCGGTCGCCCCTTCGCGCCCTGTGGGCGAAAAAAGGCAAAAAAACCGTCTTTTTGCG